>CANQEG010000001.1 GCA_947594705.1 uncultured Bacilli bacterium
GTGCAGTACTCACAAATGCAGCTATAGGAGGAACTGTATCTTCATTGATAGAAGGAATTGATGCTATTGGAGTGAATAAAATTTTTAAAAATTTAAATTCAAAGTATCAAGAAAATTATCATTATCGATATTCTGATTTAAATAAATATCAGAAGAAAATTGTCAAAGATTGGGATAGCTATGGAAGTATTTCTCCAGAAGTGGGAAAGAAATTAGAGGATGTATTTTTTGAAGATGGTTATGTTGTCGGAGTGCATCGAACTGGTACAGCTAATATTTTAGAAAATGGACATGCTTCGTTGGCTGATAAAATTATGGATGAAGGGTTAAAGCTTACAGGTCATGGGGGACAAGGCTTTATGGTAGATGAACCGGATTTAGAATTAAATATTTCTTTTACAGATGGAAAAAGAGATTGGGATTATGCTAATTTTCTAAGAAATGTAAAGTCAGCAAGTAGTTATAAGACTTTTAATGATGCGGGAAGTGCAATGATAATTAAAATACCTAAGGACTTATTAGATCAAACAGATGTGATTACAAAAAAAATTGGCGATGAGTTAGTGTTAGATCCAAAGTATATTGTTGGTTATGTAAATGCTGATCATGGAAATTTGGGGAATTTTATTGATAATCAGATAAAAATAAATGACATAGGTAATGTAAAAATTAACAATATTAATGATGTGTTAAAGGAATATAATCATTTGTTAGATTCAGATGTTAGATTAAAAGATATTATGAGCCAAAGAGCAAATGGTGAAAAAGTTGTTGTTCCAAAAGATTTAGAAAGTAGTTTTGAAAAATTGGTTTCTTTAGATTCGCAAATTCAAAGATTTATTCCACAAGATATAAATTTTAAAAATGCTTTAGATGTTGAATCATTTTATGATCAATTTCCAAAATCTCGAATTGGGACTAATCAAGGATTTCTTAGAATGGTTTCTCAATTGGATGAATCCCATCCCTTGCTTCAAAAATATGTTTCCATTGTTCAAGAAAATTTTCCTGGTTTATCACAAAAAGATGCAATTCGTCTTTTAAATGAATCTGATTCTAAATTAACACGAGGAATTTGTACTTATGCTTCGGCGACAAATACAATTATGGATTATTTTAAAAGAAATGAGGACTTGTTTCAGAAAGTTTATGGAGAATCATTGTATCGTATGAGTTCGGATGGTACAACTAGATTGTTAAATGATGACTATGTTTTAGCAGATTTTTATTGTTTGGTAAATAAGAATACATTGGTTCAAAATGTTGATGGTACAGCAAAATATGTTACCAATCAAGTAAGAAGTATCGATTTATCAGATAAGGAAGTTGTTGGTGATGTATTTCAAAGCTATTTAAAGTCCAAAGGTATTGATGTTCATTCTGAATTAAATCCTATCTTTAATAATACTCCTATATTACCTCATCAATATGCGGCAAATATGCCAAAAGAACATTTTAATGATTATATTGTTAATGAAGTAGAGACCTCTTTAAAAGATGGAACGGTCGAACTTGGAGTTATGCCTAAAGCGGATGGCACTTCTAAAGCAATTTTGTTGCCTTTAAGAGATGCTTCTGGTGACAAAATAGATGTTGTTTCCGGATCTCATTCTATGACTGTTATTGGAATTCAAGATGAAAATCATTTGATTGTTTCTAGTTGGGGAAATAAATATTATGTTGATATAAATGATTTAAAAAGTGATGCTGCAACGTATTCTTTATCACAAATTAAACTTACAAGTGAAGGGGTTTCTAAACTTTATAATGCGAGTGAGATTCCTCTTTCCAATAATCCAGAGATAAGAAATGCTCAGATGCAATTTCAAGAAGAAGGAAAATCTTTTTCCTTTTTAGGAAGAGATCAGGGAAAAATTATAAAAAAAATTAATGATTATGAGTGTAAACCTGATTATTGTTATCGGGCGATTGATGAAAACACGTTAAAAATTTATCAAGAAACTGGTTATATATCTGATTTAAGACCTAGTTCTAAAGAATATTTGGAAACTTTTGAAAATGGTCAATTATATAATAATAATAGTGGTATTGATTGGTATATAGGTGGAGCTGCTCCTAGTCGTAAGTATGGAAGAATTGTTATCGAATGTCCTGCATACAGAGACTATTTTCAAACAGCTTTTGATAATGGAAGTGATTTGACTATAGATCCAAGTGTAAGACACATGAAGTCATCTCCTAAAAAAAATCCAATTCCTTTTTCAATGGTTACGAATATCTTTGATTTAAGAAATAAGTAGAAGGAGGTATTATGGCTGTTATATATGATTTAGATACTTTAAATTATCAAGATTTAGAGAAATATCATTTTGTGAAAAATGGAAAAATTACAGAAGATTATTGGAAACTTAATTTATTATATCGTAAAGTGGTAGAACTTTATTTAGAAGAAAAACTAGGACTTTCTTTATCTGATCAAAAAATATGTGAAATATTAGAACCATCGATGATAATTCCTAAAGAAATGGAAACGTATTATTTTCGTAATTCTTCTTATAAAACAATGTATTTACGTAATCATTTTTATATTGAAAGATTAAATGAAAATGATATGAGTTTGTTGAAAAGAAAACTTGAAGAAAAAGTAATTGATGATGAATTAAAAGAAATGGTTGTAAAAACATTAAAGAATGTTATTTTGTATCAAGAAGATTATGGGGAAAATGTCAAATTTTCGAGAGATGGACTTTATGATAGTGAACGAATAGAAAATGGGGCATTGATACTGATTATTTACTATTGTGTATTTGAAACAGAAGAAAATGGATTTATGGAGAAATATGGAAATATAACAAAAGAGGTAAGAAAAATAAAAGAAGAAATTGATACGAAAGGAAAAGAAAAAATAGATAGTTTATTTCATACCGTTTTAGTTGATGATAAAATTGAAATAAATCATAATTAATTTCAGAGGAGGGTTTATGTTTACAGATAGTCATTGTCATTTGTATTATGAGTACTATGAAGATTTAGGGCAAATCTTAGAAAATGCTGAAGAACATCATGTGAATCGTTTTTTTCTAGCAAGTTCTAATCGAAAAGATATGGAAGAAGTATTAGATACTTCGAAAAATTATGATACTGTTTTTGCGTGTCTTGGTATTCATCCTGAAGATGTAGATACATATCAAGAAGAAGATTTAGAGTTTTTAGAAATGCATTTACAGGATGAAAAAGTTATTGCTATTGGGGAGATTGGATTAGATTATCATTATACAAAAGAAAATAAAGAAGCTCAGAAAAGTTTGTTTCGTAAACAATTAGATCTTGCTTTAAAGTATAACATCCCGGTAGTGATTCATAGTCGGGATGCCACTTTTGATACCATAGCTATTTTGAAAGAGTATCCTAGTGTAAAAGGAGTGATTCATTCTTTTTCAGGAAGTTTAGAAACGGCAAATATTTATATAAAAATGGGGTATAAGTTAGGAGTCAATGGTGTAGTTACTTTTAAAAATAGTCATATTAAGGAAGTAATAAAGGAAATTTATCCTTCTATTTTGTTAGAAACAGATGCTCCTTTTTTAACTCCTCATCCTCATCGAGGAGAAAGAAATGAACCCAAATATATTTATGATATTGCTTTATTTTTAAGTGATTATATTGGAATTTCTTTAGAAGAGTTAGAAAATATTACCAATCAAAATATCAAAGAGATTTTTGACAAGTAGTAAAGTTTATGATATGATGAACATGTAAGGTGATTTGAATGAAGATAAGAACATTTTTTATTCCTTTACAAATTGTACTTTTAGTTTTAATTGTGTTGCTTGCCAATATCAATCCGACTAAGATTACGAAAAGCGTTTCTAATGATGCAAGTAATCGGGTGATTAATTTAACTACCATGGCTTTAAAATTAGAAGAAGATATTAAAAATGATTTATATCGAGCAAGAGATACTTATACTGGAGATATTACTGGGTATGGTGCCGATTGTCCTTTATGTGGTGGAACACTTGCTTGTCGTCCTAGTTATTTTGTGAAAGATGGTACCACTACTTACCCAGATTTAGATTATGGAACAGTTAGAATTGTTGCTTCAAGTCAAAATCTTCCTTGTGGGTCTATTGTTCGTTTTCAATTAGATCGTGTTTCTAGTGAACCTATTATTGCAATTGTGCTTGATCGAGGAGTTTTAGGAAATGATTTAGATTTACTCATGGAAAGTGAAGATTATGCCAATCAACATGCCGGAAGAACTACGACTAGTTATGATGTACTTAGAACTGGATGGACTCGTTAGAGTCTTTTTTATATAGGAGTGTTTATGGAAAAAATTATTGCTAAAAAAAAATATGGTCAAAATTTTTTAAAAGATGAAAACGTGTTGCGAACCATTGCGAGTCAATTTTCAGTTACGGAAAAAGATGTGATTATCGAAATAGGTCCGGGAAAAGGGGCTTTAACTAAGTATTTATCTTTACTTTCGGCCTATTTTATTTGTTATGAAATAGATGAGAGAATGAAGAGTGTATTAGATTCTTTTGGTAATGAAAAAACAAAAATTATTTATACTGATTTTTTACAACATGATTTTGTGAGTGATTTACCAAAGTCTTATGAACACTTATATGTGATTTCTAATCTTCCTTATTATATTACCACTCCCATTTTAGAGAAACTTATGCTATCTTCTGTTGATATAGATGGAATGACTTTACTTGTTCAAAAAGAAGTTGCCTTTCGTTTTTCAGCTCTTCCTAATTCTAAAGATTATGGGTATTTTACCGTTTTTTTGAACCATTTCTTTGATGTAAGTATTGTATGTGATGTGTTACCTACTTCTTTTGTCCCAGCACCAAAGGTAATGAGTTCCGTAATTGTTTTAAAAAGAAAAAAGGAGATTCAAAAATTAGATATTTTAAGTTTTCAGGCGTTTTTAAAACAGGCATTTCATCTTAAAAGAAAAACTTTACGAAATAATCTTGGAAATGAAATATTACCTTTTTTAGAAGAACATGGGTTAAGTGTATCGATACGGGCAGAAGAGCTTTCGTATGAAAATTTTGTGGATTTATATTTTTATCTACACCATGATTAAAAAAGTTCATTAGGAAGAAAGTACTACTTTCTTTTTCTTTCGCAATAAATAATTGCTTTTTCTTTGTATTATTTTATTAAAATAAAGTTGAGGTGTGAAAAAAATTTGGTATAATTATAGAAAGGAGTAGGTGTTATGAAAAAGAAAATTTTGTTTCTTGTAATTTTTGCGTTCCTTATGTGTGGATGTAAGAAAGAACCGATGTTAGTGTTTCAAGGTCAAAGGTTGGAGGATGATTTAGTAGAATTATATCAAATAAATGAAAATCAAAAAGTTTATTCGATGTATACGGAGATAAAGTATAATGATCATGGAAAAGAAATCGATTTAAAAGAGGCGTTAGAAAATAATAAAATTACAATTGATGATATTATTTCGAAAATGACTCTTCATGATAAAGCATCGGATGGTGGTTCTCTTTGGTATCAATATGAAACAAAAGATAATAATTTGGCTAATATGAATTTTATTTTGATGAAATGTGATAGTAATGAAGGAAATGGAAATAACAAAAATATTTACATTGGTGATGATGAAAAATTGACTTATTATTGTGCAAACTAATTCAAACAAACTTAGGAAATGATTTTTGTTTTGATTTTATTTTCTCACTAGAAACTAGGAAAGAATACCTAGTTTTTTTCATATACTTTTTTAGGTGAGGCTTATGCAAGTTGGAGATCTTGTAACACGAGAGAAGTATCATCATGATGTAGTGTTTAAAATTCTTAGTATTAAGGGTGAAACGGCTTATTTAAAAGGTGAACAAGTTCGACTTTATGCGGATGCTCCTTTAGAAGATTTAGTGTTATATCAAAAAGAAGAAAGAGAAGCAGAAGCGGATTCTTTAGAGATGTTCGTTGGTGATCGAGGCGATTTTTTTTATCTTCCGGGAAAGGTGTTACATATTGATGCCGATGAAGATTATTTAAATCGTTGTATGAAATTTTATCAAAAAAATAAAGTGATGGCGATTGGAAAAAAAATAAAAGAAAGTGAGATTTCTAAAAATATTAGAAATTTACTCATGGAATATCAGCCAGATATTGTTATTATTACGGGTCATGATGCTTATTACCCTAAAAAAGGTTCGAAAGAAGATATTAGAAATTATAAAAATACGGAAAATTTTGTAAAAGCGGTAAAGGAAGCACGAAAGTTTGAAAAGAGTCATGAGAAGTTAGTAATTATTGCTGGGGCGTGTCAAAGTAATTATGAAGAACTCATTAAAGCAGGAGCTAATTTTGCAAGTTCTCCAAAAAGAGTAAATATTCATGCTTTAGATCCGGCTATTATCGCGACTGTTTTAGCAATGAGTGAACGAAATAAAGAAATCGATTTAGTAAGTTTACTTTCCAAAACAAAATATGGAGCGAATGGTATGGGCGGGATTATTAGTACAGGTATGATGTATGTAGGCTTCCCAAGATAGGAGGATTATGAATTTAGATTTAGTTCGAGATAAAATAAAAGAGTATTATCATAAAAATGTTTCGGTTCAAGTATTTGGTATGCGTAATAAAAATTTTCAATATTATGGAGTCGTTTCGGGGGTTTATCCTTATGTTTTTACGGTTTTAGTAAATGGTGTGGAAAAAAGTTTTAATTATGCTGATGTAATAATTGGTGATGTTGTTGTAAAACTTGCGTAAAATACTTGAAAATTTTGCTTGAATGTTTTAAAATATATGTATAAGTTAATTAGTAACTTTTAGAAGGAGTTGTGTGTATGAAAATTACATCTGTAAGCGTTCGTAAAATTACGAAAGAAAACTCAAGATTAAGAGGAATTGCTTCCGTATTATTAGATGATGCGTTTGCAATCCACGATATCCGTATAATCGAAGGAGACAACGGTTTATTCATTGCAATGCCTAGCAGAAAGACCGCTACTGGAGAATATAAAGATGTTTGTCATCCAATTAATCCTGATGTTCGTGCGGAATTTACTGACGCGATTCTTGAAGAATACAATAAAGCTTCAGAAGAATAAGAATCTAGGAATTTTTCCTAGATTTTTTATGCATATTTTTCTTTTTTTTTCATATATATTTTTAGGTGATATAGATGGAACAGGCAAATATTGAACTTATTCCTAGTAATCATGAAGTAAAGATTATTGATCGAAGAGAGATTCATTTAACAGGAGTGAAAAAAATTACTAGTTTTGATCATGAAGAGTTTTTGTTAGAAACGACAATGGGTGTTTTGCTTTTAAAGGGAAGTGGGTTAGAAATTTTAAAATTAGATACACATGATGGAAATGTTCGGATTAAAGGAAAAATTAATAGTTATCAATATTTAGAAAATGGAAAGGGAAAAAAGCAAGAAGAATCATTTTTTGCTAAGTTATTTAAGTAATGGATGAAGTAACACAGTTAATTTCTTTTTTGGTTTCTTTTTTCTTTGGTTTTTTGTTTTATTTTTTTACTAAGTTTCATTTTTATATGATTCAAAAATTAATGATTTTGTTCCAATATTTATGGACTTTTCTTTTTATTTTAGATGCCGTGCTACTTTATATTTTTATCTTGTATTATATAAATCAAGGAGTAGTGCATGTCTATTTTTTGAGTTTTGTTTTTTTGGGTTTTTTGGGAGCGTATTTTTTAAGAAAAAATGTCAAGTTTACACTTTTTAAGAATAAGTTTATTGGAAAAAAGTACGGGAAATGATATACTTTTTGATAGAAAGTGAAATAGGTGGCATTGTGAAAAAACATTCTAAAGAAAAAATTAGATTTCTTGTTTTGTCGACTTTTTTAGTAGGTTTAGTATGTCTTTCTGTTGCCTCAATATTTAAAGATTGGTTAGCTATTGCTAGTAATAAACAAGAGATAGCTAGTTTAACTCAATATTATTCTGATTTATTAGAAGAAGAAGAAAGTTTAAATAGTGAAGTTACGAAACTTCATGATACCGATTATATTGCCCGTTATGCAAGAGAAAAGTATATGTATTCATTACCAGGAGAATATATTATTAAAATTCCAGAAGAGTAAAAAACTCTTTCTTTTTTTCTTTTTTTCCGTTACACTTATAATAGTGATTCATTATGAAATATCATTTTAGATTAGAAAATTTTGATTTAAAAATAAATGAACGTGTTCTTTTTGAGCATTTTTCCATGAAACTTTCTTGTTCTTGTGTTTTTGTAGGAGAAAGTGGAAGTGGTAAAACATTGTTTTTGAAAACAATCGAAACACAGAAATGTTATGATACTAACGGAACTGTTTTATTTGTCTTTCCGAAGCTTACTTCTTTAAAAAATTGGAAAGAAGAGTTAGATTTTGGAAATTTGTCACCTCAGTTACAAGAATTTTGTATTGCATTTTTTCAAAATCATCAAAGAATAAAAAGTAAATGTGATTTGGTTAAAAAACTTTTTCAGTTTCCTCAATATTTATTTTGTGATGATTGTCATTTTTCATTAGATGAAATTTTGTGTCTTCTTTCTTTTTGTAAAGAAAATCATATTATTCTTTGTTATTTTACAAATGATATTGAAGTAATTCCGGGTTTTCCTTATGTGTTTCTTTTAAAATATGGTAAAGTTGTAATGGAAGGGGAAACATTATTGGTTTTAAAAGAAGAAAAAGTATTAAAAAAACTAGGATATCATTTACCTTTTTATCCTAATATGAGTACCCAATTACAATACTATGGATTAGTGAAAAAACTAGTTTTTTCAAAAGAAGAGTTGGAGGAAGAACTATGGAAATAGATTGGAATTTATTTTGGCAAAAAGATCGTTTTACTGTGATTGCAAATTTTCCCAAAGCTTTAAAAGACTTTCCGTTTTCTCATTCTTATGTGATCGATGAGAAGTACCAAATCCATGAAACGGTAAAAGATTTTTTAAAACAAGAATGTCATTGTAGTGATGAGAAAATTATTAGTGCTTTAGGAATGGTTCATTTTTCTTATGGAAAAGATCTGTTTTTGGATGTACTTACTTCAGTTGAAACCCGAAAAGTAAGACTTATTTTTTCTTTATTAAAGGGCGAGAAGAATCTTGTATTAGAACATTTTTTTGAAGAACTTATTTTTGAAGAAAGAGAATATTTTAAACGATTATTTCGAAATTTTATGTATAAAAAAGGAATGCAACTTATTTTATTAGAAAATAATATGAACTTTGTTTGTGAAACCGTAAAAGATTTTTTCTTATATACTAAGAATCGTTTTGTTCATAAAGATGATTTTTATGATGAAGAAATTTATCAATATGTGGAAATGCCTTATACGATTAGTTTGGTTAAGTATTTTGAATCTTGTGGTCATAAAATAGATCACGATGTAACTTTTTCGGAAACATTAAAGGCGATTTACCGAGGTGTATCATGAGATATTTGGCAAAAATTTGTTATGATGGAAGTAAGTTTCAAGGGTTTCAAAGATTAAATAATGGTAAGGGAGTTCAAAATGAATTAGAAAGAGTGCTAAGTATTTTAGAAAATCAAAAAGTTGTGGTTAAGGGTGCAGGAAGAACGGATGCACTTGTACATGCTTTTCATCAGTGTGTGCATTTTGATTTCACTAAAAATTATTCCGAAGAAAAATTAAAATATGCGATGAATCGTCTTTTGAATCCCTATGTTTCGGTTTCTTCTGTTTTGAAAGTTGATGATAGTTTTCATGCTAGATATTCGGTAAAAGAAAAGACTTATGAGTATAAAATCTATGTTGGTGAAAAAAATCCATTTTATGCTTCTTATGCTTATTTCTTTTATCAACCTCTTTCTTTAGAAAAAATGAAAGAATGTGCCAAATGTTTTTTAGGAACGCATGATTTTTATAATTTTGTTTCGGGAGAAAGAGGTCGTACAATTAGTAATATTCATTCGATTGATATTGTGAAAAAACAAGATTTTATTTTGGTTACGGTAAAAGGAAAAAGTTTTTATCGATATATGGTTCGAAGTATTGTGGGGGCTTTAGTAGATGTAGGATGTGGAAGAAAAACAAGTGAAGAAGTAAAGAGGAGTCTTGATAGAAAGTCTGATATGCGTTTTTCTGTTTTGCCACCACAGGGACTTTATTTAATGAATATTGATTATGATTGATGAAAAAAAGAATTTGCCAATATGTGTCATTTTTTTGTTGGTAAGTGTTTGGTTTATAGAATAGGCACATTGTTCTTTACTTATTACATATAATAACGTATAATATGGGTAATAAATGAAAGGAGGGGAGTTTATGATAAAATTATCGGTGAAATCTGTTACGGGTTTATTTTTAGTTTCTGGTTTTACAGTTGCGGGTCTTTATGGTGTTTCAAATATGAATCGTGAAGTTACTCCTTATGAAATCAATAGTCAACCGGCTTTTCATTATAATCAAAATGAGCTTGTTGAAAGTCTTGATGCACTTGTAAACGATAGTAATGCCACTGCTGAAAATACTGAAGTCGCTAAAACAAAAGTGGCTGATGCGAAAAAAGCGCAAGAAAAAACTGAGGCAGCAACTCAAAAATTTAAAAAAGCGGAAGAAGCAAAAAATAGTGCGCTTAATGAAGCCAAAAATGCCGAAGAAACAGTGAAAAAGGTATCAGTTGCTAAAAAGGAAGCGGAAGAAGAACTAAAAAAGGCTACGAACGCTGAAGAAAAAGCGAAAGCTGAAGCAAAAGTGAAAGCCTTAGAGGAAGAAGCGAAAAAAGCTGAGGAAGCAAGAATTGCCGCTCAAGAAAAAGCAAGACTTGCGGAAGAAGAGGCAAGAATTGCCGAAGAAGCTAAGAAAGCTGCTGAAGAAGAAAAACTAAGAAAAGAGGCAGAAGCGAAACAAGCAATTGAAGAGGCTAGAAAAAAGATAGAAGAAACTTCTAAACAAGAACCTGCTGAATTACCTCAACAAGAAACTACGAAACAACCAGAAGAAAAAGTAACAAATATTAATTCAACAAATAATACTTCTAGTACCGTAAAAAACTCTAGTTCAAGTACAAAAGAAAGTCCAATTTCTGCTGATACTATTACCAGTATTAAAAATGCAATAAATAAAACTATAGAAGCAAAAAGTTTAACAGTTCGTAATATTAATGAGAAATGGACAAAAGAATATGATAACAATAATGGAACAGAATTAATTGTTTATCATAGTGGTTCTACTATTGCAGACACAGCAGGTATATTATATTCTTACAGACCATCTAACAGTGCAACCACGAAGTCTTTATTTAAACAAATGTCTACTTCTATTTGGACAGTTCCAAGTGGAAGTGATATTAAGGATGCAAGCAATGCTTGGAGTGTTCAATTTAGTGGAACAAGAAAAGTTGGAGTTATTGAATTAGAATTAGTTAAAAACTTAAGATTCCTTATAAATGCGACGCCTCTTACGAATGAGAATTTAAAAGGATCAGCGTATAAAGATATGGGTTCAGATATTAAATTTTATCGAGTAGCTGTTTCAAATACTACGTTTAATAATTGGCTTTCTAATTATTATGGCGATACAGCTGCTACTGATACAGTAATGATTGATATTGGTATTAATAGCGATAATTATGTATGCTATCTAAAAGGCAGAGTATTAGGAGATAAAAAAACGAGAAGTTTTGAAATTGTTTTAGCAAATGCTAATACGACCCATGTTCCTACTGCTAGTACATTAGGTTTAAGTGATGAAGTAGTTAGTAAATTAGAAGAAGAATATAGAGCCAAACAAGATTGCGAACGTGAAGGAGATCACTGGGTTTGCGGTCCTCATAAACATGTAAATCAATACAAATTTTAAATGATGTAAAAAAGTTCATACTTTTACGAGTATGACTTTTTTTGTATGCTACTTTTCTTTTGTTTCTTCTAAATCGGCAATCATTTCAATTACTTTAAAATCGTTTGCTTTAAAGTCTTTTTCCGTACCAGTTATTTGTTTTATTTGTTTACTTAGATTGTCTAAATTTTTAAATTCAGTGATACATGGATGTAATTTTGCTAAATGGTTAATATGACTTTTGGTTTGGGGAAAATATTCTTTTACTTCTTTTATGGAAGCAGTTTGATACCCTTCTGTTCTTTCATAGGCATTCCAACGATTATGTTCATTTTCTGCTAATGCCTCTAATACTTTTGGATCTTTTATTTTCTTTTTTAAATCTTTAATTGTTTTATTCTCTCCTAAAATAGAGTATATTTTATATTTAATATGAAGTGCTGTACTACGTGAAGATTTTTTGTTATATTCTAATTTATTATAGTTTTTAAGTTCTGTATCATTTGGGTCATAATGAAGATGGATTTGTTCCGCTAGTGTTTCAATTTTTTCATTTAAAAAATAATTATCTGTATAAAGTTCTTTTAAAGTTCCAAAAGGATAAAGCATATAAGGGTTCTTCTTTTCATCTTCTAATATTTCAATTTTCTTTTTCTTTTCTTCGCTTTCAATATGAATTCCAATCATTGGCATTTGATTGGTTTTGAAAAAATATCTACGAAGATAGATTCCGCCTTTGATATTAAAATCTTCTTCTTTTAAAGAAATAATAATGTAATTTGGATGATCTAAAGTTTTTAAAATATCATTACTTTCTTTAGTAAAAATATCTGCTTCATAAAAATGAATTTGATAATTTCTTTCATTGATTTCAGGACAGTCATGCTGTAATTGACTTTTAATTTGTTGTGCATTTTTATCGATTACATTTATTTGTAGTTGATACCCAATTATTTGTCCACACCAAAGAATTGCTTTAAAAAATTCCATTCCAATTTGACCACATCCGATGATTAAACAATTAATTTGGTTTTGAAAGGCTAATTCGTATAATGGTTTTTCATCTAATACATGGAAGACCATATTTTCAATTTCATTGATAATGATTGTTAAAATATTTCCTTTATCTGTAGAATCCAGTAAGATACGATCAATTTCATCCGTAGTGAAAAAGTAATATGTAATCTTTTGATTTGTGTTTTTATATTTTTCAATAAATGCTAGGGTTTCAGAACAATTTTTATCTTTGTCAGAACTCATTGCATATATATAAATATTTCCTTTATAGTTTTTCATGTTTAAGTCTAAAATTTGTCTTTTTACTAATAAAATATTTTCTTTTTTTAGAGAGAAAGTATATTCATTTTTTTCATTTAAGGAACAAATAATAACGATATTGTTTTCCTTTTTTAAAGTTTTTGCTAAAAGATAGGATTTTTCATTTAATTCCGTAAAGATATACACTGGTTTTTGTGTTTTCTTTTGTGATTTCAAAATAGATAGTTTATTAGATATAAATGTGATTAAAATACTAGCAGTAAAAATTGGAATGATAATAAAATAAAGATATAAAGTATAACGATATACAATAGAAACATTAGATAAAGCCATATTTAATTCTGAAATGTCTTCGGACATAGTAGGAGTTTTAATAACATAAAGTAAAGTTTCTAATAAGTTGGTAAAAGCATCATTTTGAAATAAAGGGTATAATAAAAAGAATGTTGCTAAGAGGACACCAATGAAAAAGATTGTTAAAGATTTTATTTGTTTTTTATTATATAGTAACGCATAAAGTAAAAAAAGAAAAAAAGTTAGTAAAGAAATTCCATATGAAATTTGATATATTAAATTCATTTCAACCACCTACTCACAGCGATATACTATCATAAAATAAAATTGTTGGAAAGAAAAAAATGAAAAATATTGGGTTTTTTTGAATTTTTTTTAGAAATATTGGTGATTTTGTTTGACAATATGCAATTTCTCGCATATAATTTTAATCGGTACATTTTATTTTATCTTATGAGGAAATTCGCCGTGGGAAAGTGGATTTTTGAGAGATTTTAAATGAAAGGAAAAGAATTATGAGTACATTTTTACAAAAAAAAGAAAATGTGGAAAGAAAATGGTATGTAATTGATGCCTCAGGAATTAGTTTAGGCCGTGTTGCAACCAAAGCTGCTAGTGTATTACGTGGAAAACATAAAGTTACTTATACTCCTAGTGTTGATTGTGGAGATTATGTAATTGTTGTAAATGCATCTAAAGTAAAATTAACTGGTAATAAGTTAGAAGATAAGATGTATTACAATCATTCTGGTTATCCAGGAGGACTTAGAGAACGTAATGCTAAGGTTATGTTAGAAAAGTATCCAGAAGAAATGATGGAAAGAGCAATCAAAGGAATGCTTCCAAAAGGAAGACTTGGTAGAGCTATGGGAAAGAAGTTATTTGTGTATTGTGATGAAAATCATAAACATGAAGCTCAAAAACCTGTAGAACTTAAAGTAGATTAGGAGGGAAACAATGGCAAAACAAAGTTGGAGCGCAACTGGTAGAAGAAAACGCGCAGTTGCACAAGTAACACTTACAAGTGGTACGGGAAATATTACTGTAAATGGTGTTGATGTAAATGATTATATGCCTGATGCTATTTTAGTTTTAGATTTAAAACAACCTTTAACTCTTACAAATAATGAAAATCGTTTTGATATTACAGTTACTGTTAAGGGTGGCGGGTATGCTGGTCAAGCTGGAGCAATTCGTTTAGGAATTACAAGAGCATTACTTAAATTTGATGCCAATACGGATCAAACTGCTGATACAGCATATCGTAAGATATTAAAACCTGCAGGAATGATTACAAGAGATCCAAGAGTAAAAGAACGTAAAAAATATGGTCTTAAAAAAGCTCGTCGAGCACCTCAGTTTTCAAAAAGATAGGGATACAAAGTTCGATATTTTCGGACTTTTTTTATATCTTTTTTTTCTTTGTCTTTCTTTTTCGTTTGTTGAAGCTCAGGTTTTTTTAAATGGAACATATAAAAAAATTTATATATTGTTTATAATATTAGCATTGTTTTGATGATATGGAAATTTTAAAAAAACCAGGAAAAAAATTTATCATACCATTTTAAAACTATAATCTTTTTATGGTTACTATTTATGGCTATGACACAATTTAAGTTTTAATGAAGTGGTAATGTTGGTATTATGTATTAAATTGAAAATCCCGGGTACGAGGTCTAAACGCTTACGATTTATAATAGAAATAGAGTGGAATTTTGAATTTTAACTCATAGAATAAAATGGACTTTTCCTGAATTAAAAATGAGTGTATAATGAAGGTAGATTGGGAGGTTTGAAAAATGAATTATATAAAAAAATATAACGAAAAAACTTTTGAAAGCATAAAACATATTAATGAATATGGTAATGAATATTGGTTTGCTCGAGAGTTAATGGTTGCACTTGAATACACAAAATGGAGCAATTTTATAGGCGTTATTCACAAAGCAGAAAATGCTTGCAAGTTAAGTAATAATAACGTTGATGAGCATTTTTCCGACGTCGGTAAAACGATAAATATGCCTAAAGGTGCTACAAAAACAATTGATGATTATGAATTATCAAGATATGCTTGTTATTTGATTGCTCAAAATGGAGATCCTAGAAAAAAAAGCATAGCAATTGCTCAAACCTATTTTGCTATTCAAACAAGAAAACAGGAAATTTCTGAATTGGAATATAGTCAATTATCTGAAGATGAAAAGAGATTTTTTCAAAGAAAATTAACGAAAAAAGGTAATTATTCATTAAATCAAGCTGCTAAAAATGCTGGTGTGAAGAATTTTGACAGATTTCATAATTTTGGGTATAAAGGCTTGTATAATGGTGAAACAGCAGATGATATTGCGAAAAGAAAAGGACTTAGATATCGAGAAGATATTCTAGATAATATGGGTAGCGAAGAATTGGCTGCGAATTTATTTCGAATTACACAAACAGAGTCAAAACTAAAAAGAGAAAATATCAAAACCGAAAGTGGTGCAAACAAGGCACATTATATGATTGGTAAAAACATTAGGGAGGTTATTGAAAAAAATGGTGGAACGATGCCCGAAAATTTACCTACACCTATAAAAAGTCTTAAAGAGTTAGAAAAAGAAAATAAGCTGCTCAAATATTAATAAATGAAACCCTACTGATAGGTTATAATGAAACATTAAATTTTAAGAAATAATGATATTTTGGAGCTTTTTTCATATACTTTATTATGAAAAAATATTATGTTTGCTTTTTCTTTTTTTGCTTGTTTTTTCTTTGTCTTTCTTTTCCGTTTGTTGAAGCTCAAGGACCTTTAAAAGAAAAAAGTTTTGTAATTGATGTGGGTCATGGGGGAGTTGATCCTGGTACGGTAGTAGGGTCTATTTATGAAAAAGATATTAATTTACGAATTTCTAAATTTTTAAAAAAAGAATTGGAACACTTGGGAGCTTCTGTTTTATTAATTCGAGAAGGTGATTATGATTTAGCTTCTCCTTTGGCAATGTATCGAAAAAAAAGTGATTTCGATCATCGAATTTCACTTATTAATCATAGTAAAGCAAACTATTTTATTTCGATTCATTTAAATTATTTAGAAGATTCTAGTTATGATGGAGCCCAAGTGTTTTATTCGAAAGTTTTAGATGAAAATAAAACTATTGCGGAAAAAGTGCAAGCGTATTTAAATCAAAAATTACAAACAAAACGTGAAAGTAAGAAGATTTCTTCTTCTATTTATATGTATCCTAAGTTAAAAATTCCAGGGGTTTTAGTAGAATGTGGGTTTTTATCTAATGCAAAAGAACGGGAAAAATTACAAGATGATGCATACTTATCTTTATTTGCAAAATATTTGGCCGAATCGTTTTTAACGATTTAAAATTTATTGAAGAGTTTTTTAAAATATATTATACTTATGGTAAGTTAGGAGTTGATTTTTATGGCTAAATTTGTCGCGACCGATGTAAAAGAAACAATAAAAGCAACAAAAGAATTTACTGATCGTGAAGAACCAAGAAAAGTTTTTTGGAATAAATATGAAATGTTAAAGAAAAATATACAGGACAATTACCCAATTCAAGTGATTTCTTATTATGGGTTTGGAGGAATTGGTAAAAGTTCTTTGTTACATAAATTAAAAGAAGAATTACATGAAAAAGAACCAAATGCTAAAATGGAATTTTTAGATTTTGAAAAGTTAGTTGAACTTCATAACAATTTAATTGATATTTTAAAAAGTATTAGACAAGATTTGAAAGATCGTTATCAATTTACGTTTCCTATTTTTGATTTGGTTACTTATGTATATGAAACAAAACTTGGAAAAACAGCTACCAAGCCAGAGTTAAATAGTATTTTTGATGAAAATAAAGAATTAAATTTTTTAAAAGATGTGATTACGGAAATTCCTTTGATTGGAACAATTTCTAAAGTTATTAGTTATGCGGATCGAGGCAGAAATTTATTAAAAGAACGATTACAAAATAATTTATTAAAAGAAAGATTAGAAGAATTAGAAAATTCTTCGGTAGAAGAAATAAAAGAGAATTTAGCTTACTATTTTTCTTTAGATTTTGCCGAAAATATAAAAAATGAAACGGTTCCTTTTGTATTCTTTATTGATACTTATGAAAAATTAGTGAATGAACTGACACAAGTGGGGGATGTCTTGAAAAATGATTTATGGCTTCGTGGAGATGATGGACTTATTTTACGAATTCCTAATGTTATTTGGGTCATTGCCGGAAGAGAAAAATTAAAATGGGAAGAGATGGATTCTTCTTGGGAAGGAACACTTGAACAACATTTACTTGGAAATTTATCGTTTCAAGATACTTCTCATTTTTTAAAAACAGCTGGAATTGAAAGAGAAGAACTTATTCATGAACTTTATGATTTAACCCATGGAACACCAATGTATTTAGATATGTGTGTCGATACATTTATAAAATTAAAACAAAAGAATATAGAACCTAAAATAGAAGATTTTGGAACGGATACAACGAAGTTAATTAAAAGATTTTTGATGTATATGAATGATACAGAACGGGATTTTTCAACGATGCTTGCTTTTATTCCTTCATGGACAGATGATACCATTGAAGATATTTCTCGTAAAATGATTGGAAGTTTTTCGTATTCTTTATATGAAAAGGTGAAAAATTTTTCTTTTGTTGTAAATGAAAATGGCGTTTATAAAATGCATGAGACCATCAAAGATATTATTATTGCTAATACAAATGAAGTGATTCGAGAACGTTATATGAAACTATTTCAAGAAGAAACAAATCAAGAAGTGGAAGAAATTAAGAAAGAAAAAGAAGAAAAAAATGTTGCTCTGAGTGATGATGGACTTTCGCATGTGAAAGTAAATATTGATGTGTATGAATCTAAAAATAAATATTTGCAATTAATTATTCGATTAATAAAAGAACTGACTCATGTAAGTGATAGAAATGAATTTCAGAAAAAAGGAGCTTTTTTAATTCAAAAAATTGAGGATTATGAAGATACTTTTAACTATTTTATTACTGATGATACATTGAAAAATTTTATTGAAGTACAAAAACAATTTGAAGATACGGAAGAATATATCAAGTTAAAAGTGCTGTATGAAAATAATACTCTCAATCGTAAGTATTGTAGAACAAGTGATTCTTATTCTCTTTTTGAAGCTTATGAAAAGTTAAAAAAAATTTATGGTGAAAATGATGAAAGAGCATTTATGCCTTTTATCGATTGTTTAAAAAAAGCATATCCAATGGATTTTTTGTTAGAATCACCGTTGAAAGAAGATAAAGTAGTTACTATTTCTAAGATGTATTCTATTTTAGAACATCATTTGAAACCAAAAAGTTATGAACATTTTAAATTGCTTATTTATTATAATTCACCTTTATTTTTAGAAGAGTTTCAAGATTATATTCCTCTTAAAATTGATAAACATTATGTGGAACTTTTAGCATCTTTTCTATATTATACGTTAAAAAAGTATAATAATTATGAAGAGGAAGATAAAAAGAAATTGATTTATCAGAAAGTAGAACATTTTGTTGATGTTTTAAAAAGTGATCCTAAGTTAGTAAATTATGTTGTTTTAAGTTATATTACCAATATTATTGGGACAAATAAATTAGATTATGATACCGGTATAGATATTATTTTTCACTATCTTGTTTCGATTAAAGATGTGATTTTGGAAAGTACGGACGAAGTGTTACTTAAAAATTATTATGATATATTACTTAACTATAATGGTGGTAGATATAATAGTCAATATGGCGTTGTAACTGGCGAAATTCGTGATGAGTTACTCACTTTAATGGAAGAAGTGTATCATAGGTATGGCGAGATATATGGAAAAGAACATAATAAAACGGTAGATGTTTTGGCTTATATTATGAAAATAAAAATTACTATGCCACAGTATGTGAAAAGTGCTTTTTCAGAAATTGATGAATTTGTGAAAAAATTTGGGTATGGTGATGCAAAAACAATTAGTTTGATAAAGCAAGTAGGAAAAGCTTTGCAAAATATCATGGAAGTTGATTCTTTAAAAAAAGTTTATCAACCTGAAGAAAAACTTGTCTATTTTCAAAAGTTTATTCGTTATGTCAATGAAACATTAGATGAATATGAAATCAAAAAAGAAAACTATTCTAAAGTGTCTTTTGAAGAAGGAAGCAAGTATGAATTTCAAGAAAAAGATGATTATTTAGATACATTAGATGAGTTTTTACTTTATATAGGAAAACCTTATTCGGGAATATTAGATATTTTGAATAAAGAGAAAATTTTAACTTCGGAAATTTCTCAGGTATTACTTAGAATAGATAAGTTGCAATACCATAATGAATATGTTCAATGCGAATTATTATATCATTTTTATGATTTTGTAGATTCAAATCTTAGTAGATATTTCAATGATATGTGGGATCCTAAAGAAAAATATGTGTTAGAAAATGTGGAATATTTGGCTCATAAACTTTTTGAACAAGGTTATAATAGATATAATATGACAGCATTACATCAAGGAAAATTTATACTTGATTATTTGCAATTACAAATATGTAAATTAAAAGAAAAAGTAATGAATAAGTATTCTTTTGTAGATAAGGAAAAAGAATTAGAAGAGGAAATCTCTAAAGCTTTTTATAATAGTCATTCTTATATTTTTGATTGGATTGTCAAAGGAAATCAAAGTAGGTTAAAAAAGGGAGAGTCTAATATTAGTGAATCCCTTTATGAACATGAATATTATGAATGTAAATATTGTTTAAAAGTTTATTCAAAACAAGAAATGTTAGTAAATATGTTTATGAATCATTATGGAAAAAATGATTCAAGAACTTTATATGAAGAACTTATTTTGACTTTATTACTTGTTCTGATGTGTGAAGAGGGTGCAGTAGAACGTATTGATTCTATTTATAAAAAAGCGAATACTTTCTTTGGAAAAGATAAAGAGTTAATAGGAGATATCGAGTATTCTAAAAGAATTGTAGATTTTGTAGAACAACACCGAGAGAAAGAAATTGGAAATGGTTATAAAAAAATACCTGATGTTTCTAAAATTCAATTTGAAATAGATAATTATGAATAGTCAGTTTTTACTGGCTTTTCTTTATGTCTAGGTTTTAGAGAAATATTTCCAAAACTTAGTAAAATTACATACTTTTGGAAAAATATTTCCACAACTTGACTTTTTTGTGTTATTGCTTTATACTTATTTTAGAGGTGAAATCTATGATAGAAAGAACAAATTATCTTGAACAATTAAAGAGATTTAAAGATAAAGACTTAATTAAAGTTATTACTGGTATAAGAAGATGTGGAAAATCTACTTTATTTGAATTATTTATAAATTATTTGAAAGAAATTGGTGTAAAAGATAATCAAATTATAAGTATTAATTTAGAAGATGCCGATTATCATTTTGAAAATTATAAAGAATTATATGATTATGTAAATAAGAAAATTGATTCTAAAAAGAATTTTTATGTTTTTTTAGATGAAGTTCAAAATGTTCCTATGTTTCAAAAAGCTGTAGATAGTTTATATATCAAGAAAAATGTTGATGTGTATATTACCGGGTCTAATGCATATTTACTATCTGGGGAATTAGCTACGTTATTATCAGGAAGATATATAGAAATTAAGATGTTACCTTTATCTTTTAAAGAATATTTAAGTGCTTTTCCTAAAGCAGAAAAGAGTCGTTATGAATATTTTTTAGATTATATGCAAAATGGTGGAATGCCTGGGAATATTGCTATTATTCAAGATAATCCCAATGATTTATATACTTATTTAGATGGTATATTTAGTACTGTAGTTTATAAAGACATCATTATTAGAAATAATATAACTGATAAGATGTTATTGGAAAGTATTTTAAAGTATATTTTTGATTGCATAGGGAGTCCTATATCTACTAAGAAAATAAGTGATACTCTTACAAGTAAAGGGTTTGCAATTAGTAATCATACAGTAGAGAATTATATCTCAGCATTTTTAGAAAGTTTTTTAATATATAAAGCAGAAAGATTTGATGTAAAAGGAAAAAATTTACTTGCTAGAGATTATAAATATTATGTTGTTGATTTAGGTTTAAGGAATTATTTATTGGGTAAAAAGGGTGACCAAGATATGGGACATATGCTTGAAAATATTGTTTATTTGGAACTACTTAGAAGAGGTTATAAAGTATATGTTGGAAAAGTTATGGATTTAGAAATTGATTTTGTTGCTGAGAATAAAGATGGCTTAAAATATTATCAAGTAGCATTGTCAGTTAGAGATGAAAAAGTATTAGAACGAGAATTGAGATCGTTAAAAAAAACAGATGATTATTACCCAAAATATATTATCACTTTAGATATGGACTTAGAAGCGGATTATGATGGGATTACAAAAATGAATGTAATTGATTGGTTGTTAGAAGATAAAATGTGAAAATTCATTGACTCGGGGGGGGGGTATATGTGATAAACTCATTCTAGGAAACTAGGGTGATTTTTTATATGGAATTAAGAAAATTTAAAGAAAAAAATCCTAAAAAAGTAGGAATTATTTTATTTACAATCACTTGTATTTTATTAATTAGTGGAGTAATTTTATATAGAACATTTGCTATATTTCAAGTTGATACAACACAGAATGTCATTAATGGAAGTATTGAAGACCCAGGAGATATTTATTTTGCCTTTTATAAAGATGGCAACATACAAAAAGAAATGCCCAAGAAAAGTGATGGTTATGTTTTAGATGAAAGTCAAAGTTACTGTGGAGTAACCGGAGCAAAAGATTCAAAAATAACGATAAGTATAACTGATGAAGAAACGATAAAGATAAATGGTGTGACGACATCAAGAACCAAATGTAATTTATATTTTGTAAAAGGAGTTTATATATTAGGAAAAGGAATCCCTTTTGAAACTGAAAGTGATGGGCTTTATGAAGTAACCCATGAAAATGTTACAGGAACTATAAATGATACAGGTTTTCAAAAAACAGAGTACCGTTATTCCGGAAGTGACCCAGATAATTATATAACATTTAATAATGAAGATTGGCGAATTATTGGCTTAGTAAATGTAATGACAAGTAATAACAATGTGGAACAAAGAGTAAAAATAGTGAAAAATAAAAATATCGGATCTTATAGTTGGGATACTTCTCAAAACTCTCAAGGAATAATTACTGGAAAAAATAAATGGAATGAATCTGATATGATGATATTACTAAATGATTACTATTATAATAATAAAACGAGTCAGCAATGTTGGCAGTATGAGTCCGGTTTTAAAGTAAAATCCATTTCTTGTTCCTTTGATGGAATTGATAATCATGTAAAAGGTTTAAAAAGTGTATGGAGCATCATTGATGAAGATATTATATGGACATTAGGAGAAGCATTTGATACAAATATAACTACACCAAACGCATATCAAAAGGAAAGAATTGTGAGTGGTGAAGATAATAAATGGCCAAATGAAACATCTAAATCTACTTATCATAGTATAGGTCTTATGTACCCTAGTGATTATGGTTATGCTTATGGAAATCAAAGTTGTATTGAAAATACCACACTAGGTACAGCAAATAACAGTCAATGTTATGAAACAAATTGGTTTTATGTTGGTGCATTTTCTCATGCATGGCTTTTAACGTCGTCAAATAAATCGGAAAGTGTAGTACATTTTTTAAATGCAAGTAGTTATCTTAGCGATATGTCGGATGCTTATGGTAGTAATGGCGTTTACCCAGTTCTTTATCTTAAACCAAATGTAAAAATTATATCTGGTGATGGAAGTAGTAGCAATCCATATCAGCTTGTTCAAGTTCTTAATTTTTAAAATATTTTAATTCTTTTTTTAATTCCCATGGTAATCCGGTAACATATGAATTATCACCAATAAAACGTAAAACTTCCTCTTTTGTTTTTTCTTTTTTAAAATATAATTCCGTTTCTAAAATACAGGAAATGGCTTTTTCTTTGGCTTTTTCATATAATTCAAAGAATGAGTCTTGAGATATTTGGGTTTTATCTGTTGGATTCCACCAGAAATTATGGTCTTCATTTAAATATTCTAAATTTAATTTTGTAACATGAAAAGATAAGTATTGATATTTTCTTCCTGTTTGAAAAGGAAGACTATCTTTTAGCATATAGAGTAATTTTTTACAACCTGTACGATCGGTAACACCATATTTTAAAAGAAAATTACCTGTTCTTACACTTTGTTCATAGATGGTTCCAAGGTTATCTTTTTGAAATGTTTTTTGAAATGTATAGGTGATACAGTTTTTTAATTCTTCGGAAAAATTAAATTTAGGAAGAAGAGTATCTGCAAGTTTTGCTTTATATAAAGGTGTAGAATTTCTTTTTTCATATAAATAAGCATCAATATTTACTTCCATTTTTTCATGAAGACCACGATATTTTTTATTGACATTTGAAATTCCAGTGCAATAAATAATATAAGGATGACAAAAGGAATCTAATAAATAATGACAAAAACTACCATAAAGATAACTTTTTAAATCGATGTTGTTTTCTAAGTGATGGTTGGTTATATAATCAATGATATTTTCAAAATATAAATTGATTTTTTCGTTTTGGGCACTGTGGCCTAAATTTCTTATTTCTTTACCTGTCCAGGGAGTTAAAAAATGATAGTAAAAAAGATTGTCGAAACTTTGGGCAAATAACGTGTATTCTTTTACATTTATTTGTTCTTTGGTTTTTATAGGTAAAGATTCATATACATCTTTAGAAAATATATGATGTGTTACAATTGATGGCATAGTATACCTCCTAATTTCTGTATATTCATTATATCAAAAAAAAGTTATTTTAGAAATGAATTATAAAAAAAGTGTTTTCACATAAATTTCACCAAAAGTTAACAAAGTTTCCATGAAATATTCCTACAATAAATACGTACTTTGTGATATAATGTTTTAGAGTACGGGGTGATGGTGGTGGCCAAATCGTTTAAAACTCTAGATGAACAAATTGAAATATTACAAAGGAAAGGTCTTATCATTCGAGATGTAGAAGAAGCCAAGAATGTTTTGCTTCGGGAAAATTATTTCTTTTTAAGTGGGTATCGACTTTTATTTATGGAAAGTACTCATAATAAGCAATTTATACCGGGAACTACATTTGATGAATTATATTCCATGTTTCAATTTGATAGGCATATTCGAAATATTCTTTTTAAGAATTTACTTATTATTGAGAATAATATTAAGAGTATTACGGCATATAATTTATCAAAGCATTATGGAATTCGAGAAGAAGAATACTTAAGTGCAAAAAATTTCACAAGTGATCGTTCACGAAAAAGACAAGTGGATGATTTACTAAGAAAAATGAAAAGACAAATTCGAATTAATGGAGGACAACATCAAGCAACTATGCATTATATTGAACATTATGGGTATATTCCTTTATGGATTGTTGTAAAAATATTGTCGTTTGGAATTGTCAGTGAATTTTATCAAATTTTGAAACCGGAAGACCAAAAAGAAATTGCTCATGATTTTGGAGTAACTACAGAACAGTTGATTATTTATTTACCTATTTTAGCTAATTTTAGAAATTTATGTGCTCATGAAGATATTTTGTATGAACATAAAGCCCAGCGATCGATTCCTGATACTCCATTTCATCAAAAATTACAAATTCCGATGACTAATGAAGAGTATATTTATGGAAAGAATGATTTATTTGCTATTGTCATTATTCTAAAACAAATGCTTCGAAAAGATGATTTCTTCTTACTTATGAGTGAGCTTGAATATGAAATTCAAGTATTGAGTGATAAATTAAAAACAATCTCAATTGATAAGGTATTAGACCGAATGGGATTTCCAAAAAATTATGGGGAGATGATTAAATTATGAACGAAAAACAATATAATGGAAATGATGGAAAAATTTGGTTAGTTGGAATTGTGATGTTTTTTCTAGGGGCTCTTGGACTTTATTTGCTGTTATACTTTTTTCCAGAACCTTTTGTGAAAACGATTACTGAACAAGTAGAAACAAAAAATGTTACAGTTACAGATTATGGAATTGCTGATGCTGTAGAAAAGATTTATGATGCTGTTTTAGTTGTTAAAACTTATAAAAGTAAACAGTTATATGCTACGGGAACTGGATTTGTATATAAAAAAGAAAATGGCAAAGCATATATTCTTACCAATAATCATGTAATTGATTCAGGAGATGCTATTTTTGTAGAATTTACGGATGGACATACGGTTGAAACAAAAGTAGAAGGAAAAGATGTTTATTCTGATACAGCTGTGTTATCGTTAGAGGAATCTTCTGTACTTGATGTTGCCGATATGGGAAGTAGTGAAAATGCAAGAGTTGGAGATACAGTCTTTACTGTTGGAGCGCCTATCAATTCTGATACGTATTCTGGAACGGTTACAAGAGGTATTTTATCAGGAAAAAATCGTTTGGTTAGTGTATCTACCACAAGTTCTAGAAATGATATGATGATGAGCGTTTTACAAACTGATGCAGCAATTAACTCTGGAAATTCTGGAGGACCTTTAGTAAATGCAAATGGGGAAGTTATTGGTATTACTTCATTAAAGCTCGCCTCTACGGGTGTAGAAGGAATGGGGTTTGCAATTCCTATTGAAACGGCTTTAAAATATGCTGAAAAGGAAGAAAAAGGAGAAGCAATTAATCGACCTCAGTTAGGAGTTTCCATGCGTAATTTAGCAGAAGCAATTTATTATCATTATCCAATGTTGAATTCTTTAGATGTTGATTCAGGAGTTTATGTAGAAAGTGTTACAGCGGATTCTCCGGCTCAAGAAGGTGGAATAAAAACAGGGGATATCATTATTAAAATTGATGATAAAGATGTAGATGATGTGGCTTATTTACGGTATTTACTTTTCAATCATAGTGTTGGAGATACAATGAAAGTTACGGTATATCGTGATGGTAAAAATGTGGATTTAACTCTTACACTCAATAAAAAGATATCTTAAGTTGATATCTTTTTTTAGTTATTTCTTTTTCGGGCTTGTTTTAAAGAAACCGAAGTGCAAGTTGTGATATAAGGTTTTAAGTCATTTACAAATCTTGTACTTTCTTTATGTTCATAACCGTCTATTGTTTCTAAAAAGTGATGATTTTGCATGCTTTCAAATAGTAATCCTAATTTTACAAATAATTTTTTTGTTTCTTCTAATTTTACATATTTTCCATTTCTTGCTTCGACAACAATTTGATTTTGTTCCTCTAAAATGTATTGTTCTTGTTTTTGAAATAAAGGTTTTGTGAGGTCATTTTGTGGTTCATAAGTGGTAGTTTTGCGATAAATGTTAGCAATTTTAATATATTCTGATTTCATAAAAAAACTCCTTTCGGAGTCTTTATTATATCTTATTATTTATTCTTGTTCAAGATATTTTTGAAGTGCTGTGGTAAGAGCTTCAGCATAATTACTTTTATGATTTTGAATATTTTGTAATTCTTCTAGGTTATCCATGTATCCTAATTCAAACAAGTATGGTTCAGCAGTGTTATTAGAGTCATAGTGATCGTTTTTATGAGGGTATTCTTCGGGGTTATAACCATTATAGATAGCATGTGTAGATACACCACCAACTTCTCTTATATAATAGTACCAAATCATGTTTGTGTTTTTATATTGCCCGTATTCATCATCATCGATTTCAGCTTGAGTGAAGAATCGTTGATAGATTCCATCTTCTTTGAGGTATTGGGTTTTACTGGAAGTAGTAACATTTGCTATTTCATTTAATTCTTGAATGATGATTTTAGCAAAATCGAAATTGGTATCATTGGCAACATATAATTCTAATCCTTTTAAATAACTTACGCCACCACTTATTCCTGATGAGTTATGATGAATGGCAAAGTTAAATTTTGATTTGGTATCGTTTGCCATTGTAGCGCTTCCCATTGGTTCATAAATATCAACTCGTTTGTCATTGTCCTCTCTTGTTAAAGTTACTTTGTAGCCTAATTCTTCTAATTTTTCTTTTAGAGCAAGACTTACATTTAAGTTTAATTCTCGTTCTTCTACTTTTGTGCCTCCGTTTTCACATGTTCCATAGTAAGTTGGATCATAAATACTACTAGCGGTTACACAAACTACTTTTCCAGGGTCGGTTCCATCATGTCCTGGGTCAATTGTAATATCATATACATCTTTTGGTAAAGTTGTTTTTTGAATACTGAATTTCCATGTTGGACAAAGGTCTTCTTCATTCCAACTCATTTTGATTTTATTATTTTCATGATTGTTTGTTAGTGTATAATATTCCATATCGTTATACTTTGATGCATTGGTAAATGAATAATATTTAGAAATTACTTCTTCTTTTTCGGGTTCTTGATACTCTGTTTTGATAATTAAAAATAAATCTTCGCGGGGTAATTTCTCTAAATTAATTCCTTCATTTATATATTCACTGGTTTTAAAAGTGTAGACATTTTCCTTTTGCGTTACTTCCCATGGAATTTCAATCTCGGTTGTTTTGTTCGCTAAATATAATTTAGGATTGGTATTGTTTTCTGGTAAGGTGAAATTTCCTTCTACATTCATGTGAATTCCATAAATTGCATAGTTTGTAATCGTTCCATAATTTCCTGTTTCAATCATTTCTAGGAATGTTTTTTCGGGAGCTTTTTTCATTATTTGATATCCTATTAATAAAATACTAGCAAAGATGACTGCAATGATAATTGGAATTCCCACTTTTAATAAATTTTTCATTTTTAATCTTTTTTTCATAAAACCCTTCTTTCTATGATAGAATAATTATATCAAAGTTTTTAAAGAAACACAAATAGGAGGTTTACATGAAAAATATTTATGATTTTTTTACTTTTTATGGAAATCAAAGTTTTTATCAATTTCCTTTTAGTGACGTCGATGGTTTGATTTTATCATTACTTAGTTATGCAAAGTTAGATGGTATTGTTCCAAGTAATGCCAAATCGATTTCAATGTTGGATGCTTGTACCAAGTATTTAGAAAAATATTCTTTAAAAGATGCAAAGAAGGAAGATTGGTTATTTCCGATCGCGTATCATTTGATGGAGCATTTAAAGGAAAGCGTTCGTTATCAAAAGGCGAGACTTTCTTATTTTGTTCGAAAAACAGATAAATTAGGACAATTTGGAGCGATTACTATTCATTTACCAAATGGGATTACGTATATTAGTTTTGAAGGTACCGATAGCGATATTATTGGGTGGAAAGAAGATTTGGAAATGGTATATCAGTTTCCAGTGCAATCACAAGTTTTAGCAAAAGATTATTTTAATTCGGTGTTACATTTTAGAGATCATGAGGTTTATGTAGGTGGACATTCTAAGGGTGGAAACTTGGCTATGTATGCTTATATGTATGGAAAACAAAGTCTGAAAAAACGGGTGAAAAATGTTTATAATTTTGATGGACCGGGATTTCTTTTGGAAGTGGTTTCTTCTTCTTTGTATGAAGAGATGAGTTCAAAACTTAAGATGTTTGTTCCTAAAGATAGTGTTGTTGGTCTTTCTTTGCATCATGGAAATTATCAAGTTGTAAATAGTTCTAATATTGCTATTTTTGAACATGATGCGACTAGTTGGGAAGTTTTTGGAGGTTGTTTTGTTTTGTGTGAACTTTCGAAAAAAAGTAAACGATTAGAAGCTAATTTACAAGAATATATTGACCACATGAGTGTGGAAGATAGGAAAAATTTTGTGGAAACTTTTTTTGCTGTTTTTGAAAAATCGGAAATTACCAATATTATGCAGTTAAAAGATTTTAAAATTTCTACTTTACTTAGTATAATGAAAGAAATTCAACATATTCCGAATAAAGCAAAGAGAGATTTTGTGGCCATTATTCGGTTACTTATTACGGGAATGAATTCTTAGAAGGGATGGTTATGAAAAAAATTATTGTAAATGTTTTAGGAATGACTTGTTCTGCGTGTTCAAATACAGTTGAGAAGTATTTAAAAAAACAAGATGGAATTATTGATGCTAGTGTTAATTTAGTTATGGGCCAAGCGCTTATTTATTATGAAGATAATGTATCTTTGGAAAGGATTGAGCAATATATTGAAGAGTCAGGGTATCAGTATGGAGGAGTCTATGATGAAACGAAAGAAAAGAAAAAAGATTATCAACCTTTGATTCTTATTTTGCTTGGACTTCTCATGATTTTTATCATGTATCTTACGATGTCATGTATGTTTTCTTATCCAGTAGTGTCTTTTTTAGATCCGATGATGCATCCGAAAAATTATGCAATTTGTTTGTGTGTTTTAACAATTCCGTATTTAATTTATGGAAGAGATATTTTTCGATTAGGCATAAAAAATTTACTTCATAAATCACCGAATATGGATTCTTTGGTTTCCATGGGAGTGATATTTAGCTTTTTGTATAGTTTTGTTTCGATGATTTTGGTTCTTAGTGGAAAAGTTGCTTTTATTGACCGACTTTATTTTGAATCCGTTTGTATGATTTTATTATTTATTAAATTAGGGAGATTATTAGATAAAAATAGTAAAGAAAAAACAAAAGAGGCAATTCAAGAACTTGTGAAAGTTACACCAGAAAGTGCTTTATTAAAAACAAAAGATGGGGAAAAAGAGGTTACGATAGATGAAGTGAATGTTGGTGATATTTTGATTGTAAAACCGGGTATGAAAGTCGCTGTGGATGGAGAGATTGTAAAGGGGAGTTCCCATTTTGATGAGTCTTTTATTACGGGGGAATCTCTTCCTGTAAAAAAACAAAAAGGAGATCATGTAATTGCAGGTTCGATTAGTTTTGATGGAGTCGTGTGTTATAAAGCAGAAAAAATTGGACCTAAGTCGACTATTTCTCAAATGGTTCATTTGGTTTTAGAGGCTAGTAATTCCAAGATGCCTATTTCAAAAATTGCTGATCGGGTAAGTGCTTATTTCGTTCCAGTTGTGTTTCTTTTAGCATTTGTAACATTTGGATGTTATCTTCTTTTTGGTTTAGGTTTTACCAATGCCCTTAATCATATGGTAACCGTTTTAGTTGTTGCGTGTCCTTGTGCCTTAGGGTTAGCTACTCCTTTAGCGGTAGTTGTTTCAATTGGTACAGCTTCTTTAAAAGGAATTCTTATTAAGTCTAGTGAATCTTTAGAAGCAGTAACGCATATTGATACCATTATCTTTGATAAAACAGGGACTTTAACTTATGGTAAACTTCAAGTTCATGAGGTTACAAATCTTTCTTCTTATTCTGATAAAGAATTATTAAATCTTGTAAGTAATATTGAAAAGAATTCTTCTCATCCTATTTCTATGGCTTTTCAAGAATATAAAATAAATGACTTGGAAGTGGAAGATTATCAAGAAATTACAGGGATTGGGGTAACGGCAAAGATTCATAATAAGAAATATTTTTTAGGAAATCAAAAAGGTTTAGGAAAAATAAAAAATCCATTCAAAAAAGAAGAGAATCAGTTTGCGAGTCATGGGAATAGTGTTATTTATGTAGTAGAAGATGATGTTGTGATTGGTCTTATTGGAGTGAAAGATGTAATTAAAAAAGATTCTAAAAAAACGATTCAAACTTTAAAAAAATTAGGGTATGATGTTGTAATGCTTACGGGGGATCATGAACTTACTGCTCAAGTCATTGGAAAAGAGTTAGGTATTTCGCATATTGTTTCCAATTGTTTTCCCAGTGATAAAACCAAATATATTCAAAAATTACAAAGTGAAGGCAAACATGTTATGATGGTTGGGGACGGAATCAATGATGCACCTTCTTTAGCTTTGGCTACAATTGGAGTTAGTTTTAAAAGCAGTACAGATATTGCCGCGAATTCTTCTCATATTATTATCATGAATGATCAATTAGAAACGATTTTGTTATTTTTGAGTATTGGTAAAAGAACATTAAAAAATATTAAACAAAATTTATTTTGGGCCTTTTTCTATAATATATTAATGATTCCAATGGCAATGGGTCTTTTGGAAGGATTTGGTCTTATGCTTCAACCAATGTTTGCAAGTGGCGCGATGATGTTATCTAGTTTGACTGTTGTTTTTAATGCGTTAAGACTTAGAAAGATAGATTCGTCATTTAACAAATAAAGTTCTCGCTTGAGAATTTTTTTTGATGATATGTTATAATGAGAAAAATTAAGTTTTTTAAGGAAGGTTAAAAATGAAAGTAAGAGTTTTAAAAGGAAGTCATCAAATTGGCGGATGTATTACGGAGATTATAAGTGATAAAGGAACAAGAATTTTAATTGATTTTGGAGAAGATTTGCCAGATGATAATAAAGAATTAAGAAAAGAAAATCCTAATATTGATGGTTTAACAATGGGAAAAAAGAAATACGATGCTGTATTTATTACTCATAGTCATGGAGATCATATTGGTTTAATTCATTACATTTTAGATGATATTCCGGTTTATGTAGAGGAAATGTCTAAAATCATTTATACATTGCAATCGGTGTTTACCTATAAAGACATTCGTTTTCAAACAATCGATATGCATTTTGAAGAACCTATTGTGATAAAAGATATGGTTGTGACTCCTTATATGGTAGATCATTCTTCTTATCATTCTTCGATGCTTCTTATTGAAGCAGATGGTAAACGAGTTTTACATACAGGTGATTTTAGAAATCATGGTTATAGTGGAGATACTTTTGAGAATGCTTTACAAAAAATTAATCATGTAGATATGATTATTACAGAGGGAACTTGTTTAAGTAGAAAAAAGAAAAAGAATGAAACGGAAAAACATTTAATGAAAAGAGCAAAAAAAGCCTTTCAAAAGTATGACCAAGTATTTATTTTACAGTCTAGTACCAATATTGATAGGTTAAAAGGATTTTATGAACTTTCTAAAGAAACAGGAAAAACATTTATTATGGACATTTTTACTTCTAATTTGGTAGCGAAATTACATGATAAAGAGATTCCTAATCCTTATGATTTGGATGATGTGTATACTTGGATTACGGGTAAATATAGAAGAAAAAAAATAGAATTTCAACAAGAATATGTAATTCCCTTTAAAAAGAGAAGTAAACAAAAGTCTTATGTCAATAAAAAATATTGTCTCCTTGTAAAAGCATCGATGTTAGAAACATTTAAAAAACTTTTTCAAAAAAATTATATCGATAATGCTTGTCTTATTTATTCTATGTGGGATGGTTATAAAGAAAAAGAAGAAATGAAAACTTTTTTAGAAGAGGTAAAAAAATATGGTGTAAAAGAAATTATTGATTATCATACATCCGGACATGCGGATTTAAAAACAATTCAGTTATTAAATGAGTTACATGCTAGCAAGGTAATTCCAATTCATACAACGAATCCCAAAAAATTAATCAATGTATTAAACAATACTATACTTATAGAAGATAATGATATAATAGAGGTGTAATTGTTTTTTTAAACGAGTTCAAAAAGTTAATATTAAGATTTGGAAACAAATTAGATAGGAAGGGGACTATAATCATGGTGATTCAACAAATATTTGATGCCAATGAAAAAAGAAAGATTACAAGATATGTTCTTGAAGATTTAAAAGATTGGTTTGAAATTCCAGAAGCAAGAGAGGACTATATCGAAAAAAGTGCAAATCAATTATTTTTTGCGGCTTTAAAAGATGAGACTCCTATTGGTTTTCTTTATCTAAAAGAATCAGGAAAAGATACTGTAGAGTTATATGTTATGGGTGTATTAAAACAATATCAAAATCATGGTGTTGGACAAAGTCTTTTAGAAGCAGCAAAAGCTGTTGCATTGGAAAAAGGATATTCTTTTATGCAAGTAAAAACTGTTCAAATGGGAGTATATGAAGAATACGATAGAACCAATCAGTTCTATCTAAAAATGGGATTTAAAGAATTTGAAGTTTTTAGAACTTTATGGGATGAACACAATCCTTGTCAGATTTATGTTATGGCATTGCGGTAAAGTTGTTAAAAAATACAAAAATATTAAAATAAAAAAAAAAGATTCACATTATACATTTACTGAATCTTTTTCTAACTTATCTATGAAATCATCAATTGCATCTTTAGGTATTCTAGTTGTAGGAGAAGCTTTTAGTAATTTACATGCTTTTATTGCAGTATTACGAGAAATGATTTGGTTTTGAAACATTAATTCAATTATTTTTAATGTTCTGATCACTTCTACTCCATGATTTTCAGAATATATTTTTAAATCGTTATCTCCTGTGGCGAGAATTCCATTGTTATTTCTAGCAATTATGAAATTAAGAGTATCATAGATAGATAATTTTGGTTTTTGCAATATAATTGAACTAATTTCCAATAATTCTTCTGCTGTGGCATTTATTACTTTAAATTTTTGTACAAAATCTACGTTTCCAGTGCTTGACTTTATCTCATCATGTTTTAATAAATCACTAATATAAACGTTATCTAAATTGGCAAATGGTTCTAAAATTTTTGCAGTACTTAAATCAGTAATAATATTAGTATCCACAATTATTATTTTCGGTGTTATATTCATTGACTGATACTCCTAAAAATTCGCACGCTTTATTAAGTGAAATAATCTTGTCTGTTTCTAGTTTATGTACAATTTTTTTAAATTGATAAGAATTTTCTGGTTCTATTTGTACTGGTTCATTTTTCTTGCCAAACATTTTATTTAAATGAATACTTAAATTTTTATAAGTATATTCTGAAATTATATTTAAATCTTTTAATCTATATAAAGTCGCCGCAAAACTTACTTTATATTCTTTCTTAAATGCCATTAATTCGTAAAAGCTGATATTTTTTCTAGAAATTCCAAATTCGTTTATTACCGATTCTTTTGACATAAGTAAACTGCTTGCAAATCGATTACATAATTTTTCTTCATCTAAATTATTATTTTTAATATTTAGTACTAAGTGACCAAGCTCATGTGCGATGGTAAATCGTTGTCTAGCACCATCTTTTAATCCATTTAATAGAACAATCACTGGTATATTATTTACAAATTCACTTAATCCATCAAAATCATCGAATCGATTATTTGGATTTTCAATTTGTATTATTAAAATACCCAAATTTTCTAATGTGCTAATTAAATCTGATATAGGTTGTATAATTGAAATATTAATATCGTTTCTAAATTTTCTGGCAGCTGTTTCAGCATCTTGTAAACTATTACAATTATATATATTTATTATATTATAATTATTATATTTAATTGAATTATTTATTTCAATGACTTCTAAGTAGTTAGCAACTTCATTTTGAATGATTTCTTCTAGTAATTGTAAGTTTTGACCAGTTAATCTTTTTCTTTTTCGAAAAGAGGTGAATTTCATAGCAGGCGGGTTATATGATTTTAAAAAATCAATCACTTTAACGTTGTATGCATTGGCAAATTCTATTAATTTTTGAGAATTAGGATTTATTTCTCCTTTTTCATATTTTGCAATTGCGGTTGCTGACATATGAAGAAGATTTCCCACATCTTTTAATGATAAGTTATTTAATAGTCTAATTCTTTTTAAATTTTTTCCTATTTCATTCATATTTATTCATCTCTCTTTCTTGGTTTATATTTTAACATAAAAAATTCGAATTGTAAACTTTTTGGTGGAAAGCAAAATCCTAATTTGATAAGCGACCAAAAAAATGTGAGACAATCTGTTTGTACCAAATCAAATGATTATAAGTGGTCAGTAATATAAGTTGCAAGATGCTTAAAGATTAGATATGTGTATTTGAAAAAGATTATTTAAAATGCCTAAATGATTATGAGAAAGGTTTTCTTGACACATAATTTAAATTGTATTAAAATACTTGCAAATATGAAAGTTGATGATTTATTATGGAAATAAGAAATCTGTCTATGTCATTCGGCATTCAAGAATTGTATAATAATGTTAATCTATATATAAAAGAGCAGGAAAAAACAGGAATTGTAGGGCTTAATGGTTCCGGAAAAACAACACTTTTTAAAATTATGTTGCATATGTTAGAACCGGATAGTGGAAAAATTATTTTTGAAAATAATTCTAGAATTGAATGGCTTCCTCAAGTTATTGAAGATGAGGTTCCAAATAGTAATTTAACAGTTTATGATTTTATTTCTTTAGGAAGACCTATAGAGGAACTAAGCACAAAACTTCAAAGATTGTATGAAGATTTTGCAAATGTTAAGGATCCACAACAGCAAAATAATATCTACAATTTAATAGATAAAACTCAGAAAAAATTAGAATATTGGAATTACTATAGTGCGGAAAGTGAACTTTTAAAAATTATTGATGGCATGAATATACCTACAAGTTTATTAAATCAAAAATTACTTACTTTGTCTGGTGGACAAAAATCTAAAGTTGCTTTTGCCAAACTTTTATATTCTAATCCAGAAATAATGTTATTAGATGAGCCGACCAATCATTTGGATGATGAAACTAAAAATTTTGTTACAAATTATTTAAAAAATTATAAAGGAAGTGTTTTTGTTATTTCTCATGATACTAAGTTTTTAAATGAAATAGCGACTCAAATATTGTATTTAGATAAACGTACTAAAAATTTTAAATTATATGAAGGAAATTATGACAAATTTAAAAAACTAAGTGCTATTGAAGAAGAAAATTTAATGAATCAAGCTAAAATTCAAGATCGTGAAGAAGCTAAATTAAAGGCTATTATAGATAAATATGCTACTTCTTCAGGGAAACGAAAAAGAATGGCTCAAGATCGTGAAAAGAAACTTGAAAGGTTACAAAAAGAACGAATAAATTTACTTCCTAAAATTAAAACAGTTAAGGTTATTATGGAAATGAATAGAGAAGGAAATCGTGTTCCATTACAGGTAAATAATTTAAAATTTCAATATAGTAGTGATTCACCATTATTAATAGATAATTTAAATTTTAGTTTGACTAATGGTGAGAAGTTTTTAATTGTTGGAGAAAATGGCGTTGGAAAATCTACATTGTTAAAGTTAATTATGGGTATTTTACGCCCTTTATCTGGTGAAATTATAGTAGGTAATAAGACAGATATTGGATATTATGCACAAGAACATGAATTGTTAGATTATAATAAAAATATTTTAGATAATTTTAAAGATTCGCAAATTAGTGAAAAAATCTTGCGTAATGTTTTAGGAAGATTCCTTTTCTTTGGAGATGATGTTTATAAAAAAGTGAGTATTTTATCTCCAGGAGAAAAATCACGGGTTGCATTAGCCAAACTTTCTTTAAAGAAAGCCAACTTTTTAATATTAGATGAACCAACTAACCATTTAGATCCTGAAACACAAATGATTATCGCAGAAACATTTAGAGAATTTAAGGGAACAATGTTAGTCGTATCTCATAACCCTGATTTTGTGGATCATTTAGGAATAGAAAGAATGCTCATTTTGCCAAAAGGAGAAATTACTTATTATGATAGAGATGTTGTAGAATATTATAAGGAACGTAATTTTTCTAATGATATAAAGAAAAGTAAGAGGTTCTAATGATAGGGTGGCTAACTGATGATTTAAAAATGCCAAACAAATTGAATTTTTGTAAATTGGCAAAAATTATGGATATAATTGAAGATTTAGATGACGAATATTCTAAGTATGTTTTTGCTTTATATCAAGAATATAAAAATTTGTTTCATAAAAAATTTGAAAATATCGAAGATTCAATTATGCAAAAAATAAAAATTCAGAAGCTTAATAAAAATTTAACAATGGCTAATAATTGTAATATTGTGCTATCAAATAGTCATAAGGAAACATATTTTCTTATTAAAGAACTAAATAAAAATAAATTAAAAAATTCAACTGTTATTTGTTTTGATATGCACAGTGATACTTATAGTCATGAAGATAATATTTGGAAAGGTAATGTTTTTTCTAAACTTTTATATGAAAAAATTATAGATAATGTGTTAATTATCGGTGTGCCACAAGATAAATTGGAAGTTACTTTGAACGATATAGATGAAAATATAAAGGATAGGGTTCATATTATTAAAATTCAAGATATTGAAAAATACATAGTCAAAACAAAGACTAAAAATATATTCTTATCCATTGATGTGGATTGTATGAATACAAGAAAATTAAAAATGACATCTTTAGAATATTGTCCGGCTACAATATTAAATAATATTAGTCATTCTGATGTCATTTATAAAAAAGAAGCAAAAAATATTATAAAAAATGCTATATTTGTAAAAAACAGTTTAGGATATAGTAATCTTTATCATGTTGGTGAAAATGGTTTGAATTTAGATGATTTAAAAGAAGGTATTTATCAAATTAGAAAATGCTGTGATAAATTAAAATTGAATTTGGGATTTGAATCTAAATGCTATGCGGACATAACTGAATTATTTGGTTATGATTATGATGATATAACGCTATGTAATGTTATAGAATTAATAAAATTATTAAAGGAGGTGAAATAATGGTTACTAAAGCAGAATTTATTGAAAAAGTAAAAAATTTATCTGCAAAAGATGTTAATTATAATTGCAGACGTGGATAATGTAAAGCCATATGTTTTATGGCTTTTAAGGATGATAACATAATATAGTTATGTGAAATAAATTTAAGGAGTATAGGTGTATGGCGAATGAAAAATTAGAAATTTTATCAGTGATTTTGACAAATAGATGTAATTTAAAATGTGTTTATTGTGGTAGAAATGAAAATGAAAATAACGAATGTATAAAAAATGAAATGACCAAAGAGGAATGGTTAGATATTTTTAAAGATGCAATTTCTGTTGGATTAAAAAAAGTTAATATGACTGGTGGAGAAATTTTTTGTCGTAGTGATATCTTAGAAATCATTAGCGAGACTATAAATTTAGGATTAGAAGTAAGTATCGAAACGAATGGGACAATTGTTACAAAAGAACAGATAGATTATTTAAAGCAATATAAAGATCGACTTTCTATTTCAGTTAGTTTGGATGGAATTAATCCGGAAACAAATGATTTAACAAGAGGTAAAGGTTCTTTTGAAAAAACTTTTAAAATGCTTAAAATTATCAAAGATAGTGGAATTCCTTTAAGAATTATTACGGTACTTAGTAAAAATAATTATGATGAAATACCTAAATTAGCAACTGTAATCCATGAAGAATTAGGATTAGGTTTTAGATTATTACCAAACATTATTGAATATGGAAAAGGAGTAGATGCTAATGAAAAACATGGAATACACTATATTGAAATAAAAAAATTAATGGATGATTTTTATTATGATTTTTTAAGAAAACATAAAGATGATAAAAATTTAAGTATTGAGCTAAATATGGCAATTATACCAATTGATATTTATAATCATAGTTTTTGTCCATGGGGTAAGGCAATGTTGGGAATTGGTTATTCAGGAAATGTTGCATTATGTCATGTGGCATCTGATAACATTAATTTTATTTTTGATAATGTAAAGAATAATAAAATATCTGATATTTGGAGAAAAAACGATAAATTAAGAAAATTTAAAGAATTAGAAGCTAATAATTTAAAAGGCATTTGTGGAAATTGTTTGGCTAGAAATTTATGTAGAGGCGGTTGTAGATTACATGCAATGACTAAGTATAACTATGATTTTTATGCACCCGATCCAGAATGTCAGAATATATATGATTTAGGATATTTTCCAGAGTATGCTATGGAAAATGAAAAATTAGTTACTAAATATAATAGTGGGATAGAAAATGAAAATAAGTAGATTTATACATATCTTAGATGATAATACATTATGGGATGCAATTAAAAGAGAAAAAATTATTGTAGATAAAAATATTATTGATTATGTGCAAAAGTACAAAAATCAAGAAATATTAGAGCAAATTCCTCCCAACATAATGGAGTTAGGAATCATTACAACAAAGTTAGATGAAGAAAAACTTATTAGTAAATTAATTGAGATGACAACTGATAAACAATTTCAATCGCTATATTTAATCACAACGACTAGTTGCAATTTAGATTGTGAATACTGTTTTTATCGAAGCAGTTTTAGTAAATCTTTAAATAAGCATCAGAATATGTCAATTTCTACGGCTAAAATGGCAATAGATAAGTTTTATAATATAGTTAAAAATAATATTATAGATGATCATTATTGGCAACAAATAACTTTTTATGGTGGAGAACCATTGCTTAATAAAGAACTATTAAAATTTGCAATACCTTATGCTAAAACTAAATTTAATGATAAATATACCTCTCTTGTTATTAATACAAATATATTACTTTTAGATGAAGAAATGATAAATTTATTTAAAAAATATAATGTGGAAGTTCAGGTATCTATAGATGGTTATAAAGAACAACATGATTTATATAGGAAAGATTTATTTGGGAATGGTTCTTATGATAAAGTAGTATCAAATATACAAAGATTAACTAAGCAAGGGATAAAAGTCTTACCCATGATTACTGCTACCGATAATAATGTTCATGAATTTTCTAAAGTTTTAAAATATTTAATAGAATTACTAAATTTAGAAGAATATGCTGTAAATATTTTAATAACTAATTCTTATCAGGTTAAAGAATCATATTCACAAATTTTATCAAGAGAAATGTTAAATGCTTATTGTCAATTTGGAGATAAAGCATTTGATTATGTATTTATTGATTTGTATAATAAAATAATTGGTAAGGACAAAACAATAAGTAAAAATTCTTGTGGTTCATCACGAAAAATAACTGTATTTCCGGATGAAAAAGTTTATGCATGTCAAGCACTTGAAAAAGTACCAGAAAATAGTATGGGTTCTTTGACTAGTGATTTTATAAATAATCCTAATTGGAATATATGGATAACTAGAAATAGATTTACAAACGACAAATGTTTAGATTGTGAGGCATTAACATTATGTGGTGGAGGCTGTGCGACAGGATCATTTAATAAAAATAAAAATGTTAATGATATTGATGAAAACAATTGTAAGTATACGAAATCGCTAATGAAATTAGTATTGCAACATAAATATAATCCAAATCAGGTGGATTGTGTTGGAAAGTAAAATAGATTTTGCTGCTTTTTTAATTATTTGTAAAAATAACTAGATATTAATTTTTGTTATATTAATAAAAATATACAGAGCAAAGTTTTATTTTTTCATATCTTATATTAAGTGATAAACTATGGATGAAAGAGTAACTAAAAAAATTGTAATTGATGCGGGACATGGAGGAAGTGATAGACCGCAAAGAGCTCAAAGTTTATATGGAAATGGAAGTGATGTGATTTTACTTTCTAATCATATTAATGCTGGTGGTGGCGATGGTCAAAGTGTAACAAATACTAAGTATAACAATTAAAGCCAAAAATTTAGAAAGAATTGAGGTAAAGTTATGAACAATGGTTACATTAATGAAGAAGTAATGGATGGTGATATTTCAGATGAAGAATTTGAAATAAAATATTTGCCATGTATAGATAATTTTTGTGATTATATGAAAAAATTTGTAGTACCAGATGTAGTAGCATTTTATTTAGCAAACGAATATGATAGAAACTGTTTGGATGATTGTCCACTTGTCAATCATATTAATTCTGCATTGGATATTTTTAATATTATTATTGAAGCGAAAGAATTAATTCCTATCATAGAAAAGATATTAAAAATAAAATATAATCTTAAAATTATAAATAGAAATCCTTTAAAATTAGAAAAATGTTTTTAAATATTAGCACTATCATCTTCGATAGTGCTTTTGTGGTGCGACACGCATGTGTTAAAACTAAGGCATGAAAGTTGCCTGTGGGCTTGGTAGTAGGAACCACTAGCTGAA
>CANQEG010000002.1 GCA_947594705.1 uncultured Bacilli bacterium
TGGCCCGTTGGTGAAGCGGTTAACACATATGCCTTTCACGCATACATTCATGGGTTCAAATCCCGTACGGGTCACCAAATATGGGCTTGTAGCTCAGCTGGTTAGAGCGCACGCCTGATAAGCGTGAGGTCGGAGGTTCAAGTCCCCCCAGGCCCACCATATTGAAATTTAAACTCGGAATATGAATCCGAGTTTTTGTATGCTTTGAAAAGAAAATAACTTAGACAAAATTTGACATTTTTATTTTTGATTTTCTTGATTTCAAAATTACCTTTTGTTACGATTAAATTAGTGATAAGAAGAACAAAATTCAATTCTAATAAGGTTTATTAAAATGGTTTTCCTTGCAAAAGTTTAAAAAATATGTATAATAACAATCACAACATTTTAAAAGAAAGAGGTTGAGTGAAATGAAAGAAAAAAATAAAATTTTGAAAGGATTTCAAAAACTCCGTTTCAAAACGACTGCATTTTTTTTGGGAGCCTCTCTTTTATCGACAAGTTTTACCAGTTTATTTCCTACGATGAAAGCTTATGCGATGGAAAAAGATAGCATGGAAGCATCTTTGGAGAAAAAAAGTAAGGTTATTTTGGCAGGTTCATCTGAGCAAAGTCTTCGCTCAGATGTTGAGGCGCCTCAACATATAATAATAAATATTATCACCTTACCGAATTTAGATGGAACTTATACGGAAATTGTAACTAAGCAAAATCCTGATACATTGGAAATAGAAGAAGAGAAAACGGTGAAACCTTGCGAATTTGGTCAATGGGTCTATCAGAAAGAAACCAATCAAGATATACGGACTTGTTCTATTACGGGGTATCAAGAGGTAAGAGAACATGTTCATCAAAACGTATTGTTCAATCGTGATGATGTTTATGAATATCAAAAATGTCTTGTTTGTAATGAAATAAGTAAAGTACCACATCATTATATGGTAAATACCTTCTTAGATGGTACGACTATTTTAACGTGTAAACATTGTGGAAATAATTTTGATTTTTTAAAGGCAGATATGAATCAAGTTTATCAAAATGCTTTATTACAAGGAATTCAAACGGTTCATACACCTTTTACTTATGAAAATAAAGTGTTTTTAAAAAGTGATGCTTATTTTGAATATTGGAAAGATACTGCTACCAATGAAATTTTTAGTGTTGCCCATCAATTAGAAGTTTCGCAATCAGAAAATACGACACTTTCAAAATGTTTAAATCCTTCTTGTGGTTATCAAAAAAGTGCTTCTAATACTCATCAACATACGGGGACTACTTTTGTTTCGAAAAATGAAATGAATGATGTTCTTACTTGTGAATTATGTCATGAACCTTATGAAGATAGTCATGATTATGAATTTAGAGTGAATCCTGACCAAAGTGTTCAACTTATTTGTACAAAATGTAATCATAGTTTAGATGTAGAGCAAGTAAGAAATGGCAATTTAAATTCGAATGAACAAAAATTAGTACCAAGTAAAGGTTCTGGAGGTGGCTCTGGTCGTGGAGGCGGAGGTTCTTCAGGCGGCGGTGGTGGAAGCGGAAGCTCTCATAAACATACCCATAATTATACTGTTTTGACGCAAGTGGATGATACTTATGAATATTGGAGCTGTGAAAAAGATGGGGATGTTACCAAAATTCCACATCAATTTGCTACGCAAGAAACAGATAAAGAAATTATCACTTATTGTAAGAATAAAGGTTGTACTTATCGGAAAGTAGATTTCAAAGAAATACATGATTATAACCGTTATTTAGGAAACTCAGGAAATCAAGAAGTTTGGGGATGTGCAACGTGTGATAAAACAGTTTTCAAAGATCATAATTTAGGACCTAAACAAATTGATAGAGATACTTTTGAAGAATATCAAAAATGTGAAACACCGGGTTGTGATTATGAAATTAGAAAAGAACATGAGCATGATTACTCTATATTACTTCATTGTGATGGAGTTACTGAAGAAAGAGAATGTTCTGGTTGTGGAAAAAAGAAGACAATCGAACATATACATCAATTGGGTAAAGAAACAATTGATAGAGAAACGCATGAAGTAGTGAAAAAGTGTGAAACAGCAGGCTGCAATTATGAAGAAAGAAAAGAGCATGAACATAATTTTTCTAAATTTGTAAGTTGTGATGGAACAAATGAAGTTTATGAATGTCCTGATTGTGGAAAAACAAATACTATTTTACATGAACATAAATTGGGAGAAACTTATCAAGAAGATGTTACTTATGATTATTTAAGAGATTGTGAAACACCGGGTTGTGAGTATGTCGAAAGAACTCCTCATTCTACAAAACATGAATATCATTTAGATAGTTATGATGAATATTCGGAGACAATGAAATGTGTGTGCGGTAATAGTTATACAAGAGGACATACTTGGAATGAAGGAACAAGGTTAGAAAGTGGCGAATATTATCAAGAATGTGAAACTTGTGATGCAACAAGAAATTATCACGATCATATTGTTGGAGATCGAGAATATGTTCCTTTAAAAAATGAAGAAGGATGTTATAAATATATTTATAATTGTAAGATTTGTGGAGAATATGTAACAGAAGATCCACCAGTGCAACATGTGTGGGATGAAGAAGATGGCATTAAACAGTGTATAAGATGTCGTTATACTGTGTATACCAATCAGGCTTCAGAAATCAATAATATAGAATTAATGCAAGATATTCCGTTAGAAGATGAAGTTATCATTGATGAAGATGATTTTGAAATTGAAGAATTAGAAGAAGATGTAACAGAAACATTTACTGAAAAAGAAGACATCAAAGAACCGGAAGAAAAAGAAATAGAAGAAAAGATGGAAGAACCTGAAGATAGTAGCAATGATTTTATAGAAGTAGAAGAAGATGAAATAATTCCTGAAGATGACGATTTTGAAATTGAAGATTGGAATCAAGATACTGAATCTTTGGAAGAGGAAGATGATTTTCTAATAGAAGATTTCGAAGAAGAATTTGAAGCAGAAGTATCAGAAGAGGATAATGAAGATGAAATTATTTTTGAAGAATGGGATTTAGAAGAAGAACAACAAGAAAATGCCAAAGAAGAGTTAAAAGAAATTCTTGAAATGGTTTTATTTGAAAAAGAAACTCGTAAACAAACATCAACTCTTGTATTAGAAAAAGAAAGAAAAGGGATGTAATTATGAAAGAAAATAAAAAATGGTATCAATCTATTAGTAATATAGTTTTACTAATTGCTTGTATTATTTTAGTACCGATTTTACTTATTAATATTTGGATTATTGCTCAGTCTAAAATAAATCCTGATGAAATACCAAGTGTATTTGGATTTAAACCATTTATTGTGCTTACTGGTTCTATGGAAACAGAAATTTATAAAGGCGATTTGGTTATTTCTAAAGTAGTAGATCCTTCGACATTAAAAGTAGATGATATTATTGCTTTTAGAGATGCTGAAAATACAGTTACAACTCATAGAATTATTGATATTGTAGAAGATGATGGGGTCAATTATTTTATTACGAAAGGTGATAACAATAATACTCAAGATCAAAATTTAGTAGAATATCAAGATGTGGAAGGCCTTTATGTTATGAGAATTCCGGGTTTTGGAAGTATGATGAATAGTTTAGCTGAACCTATGACTGTTTTAGTAATTTTCCTTGTGATTTCTCTTGCATTTATTATTGGATTTACTATTTCTAGTAGAAGACAAAGAGAACAAGAACGAAAAGAGTTTCTAGAATATAAGAAAATGAAAGAGGAAGAAGAAAAGAAAAAAGAAGAAGAAAGTAAGACCAAGAAAACGAAGTCTATAAAAGCTGAAAAAACAAGTGCTAAAAAAAGTACAACAAAGAAAGTAACAACTACGAAAAAGAAAGAAGCACCGAAGAAAAGTACAACAACTAAGAAAACAACAAAAAAATAATGGTAAAACCACGTAAGTGTTTTACATAGATAGGAAAACGCATAAATTCCTATGCATAAAAATTTATGCAAAAATAAAAATTAGAAGGAGGTGAAAACAATGAACAAAAAAATGATAACAGTAATTGCTTTATTGTTAGCTGTAGTTATTACAGGTTATTCTGTAAGTGGTACTTATGCCAAATATGCTACCCAATTAAGTGCTACTAGTGACCAAGCAAGAGTTGCACGTTGGGACTTTAAAATAGGAGATACAGAAGAACCTACTGGAACTACTGTAAATTTAAATTTATTTAAAAGTTCTTATGAATGCACAACTTCTACAGGTCAAAACTGTGTTCAAGCATTAACAAGTTCAAAAGGTACAGAAAAAGGTACACCTGATTCTACTGCTAAAATTATTGCACCTGGAACAAGTGGTAAAGCTGAAATTCACTTATCTGTAGATGCAGAAACAGCTTTCACTTTGGCATTTAGTATGGGTAGTGGAAATGGAAATAAAGTAACTTTAGACTCAACAGAAGTTGATTCAGCATTAAATGGTTTAAGTAATAAAAGTGATGTTATTGAAGCACTTCAAAATAAGTTAATTCTTGATGGCGAAAAAAATTACAGTCCAGTCAGATTTAAAGTTTCTGCTGGTTCATCAAGTGGAAGTTCTGAGAAAATAGAAAATTTTGAATATTCTAAGTTTGCTGAACAATTAAATGCTTTAATTACTCAACTATCAAATAATCAAGCATTTAAGGAAAGTTATTTTATAGTAAAAGGTGAAAGTGTTGTTACATCTGGAAGTAAACCTGTATTTAAACCAGTTTCTAAAAAAGAATTTGCCGTTCCTATTACAGTTGAATGGAGTTGGGCTTATGAATATACAGGAAGCGAATATTCTAATAAGAATATTGATGCTGATACTATAAAAAAAGCTGTCAATTTACTAGACACTGCATTAGCTCAAAAAGCTGAGAAAACAATTGATTTCAATGTTGTAGTTGATGCTGAACAATATAGTGAAACAGCTGCTTAAAAATTGTGAAGTTATTAATTTAACTTCCAAATAAGTCTATGAACTCTCATAGATTTATTTGAGAGTTAGAAAGGAGTGAAAGAATTATGGAAAAAAATGTGAAAAATGAAGAACAAGAAGAAAAAGAACATAAATTAGAAAAAACATTGATTCGAATTATTATTTTAATTATCATAATTCTTTTACTTATTGTGGGTTGTAGTTGTACTTCTAAATTGATTGGAAAGATAGGAAGTTTTTTTGCTAATGAAGGAGAATTTCCTATAGATGGAAGTAGTGATGAAGAAGTTATTTTAAATCAAAATTTAAGATTTTATTTAGATAATTATGAAATGTATTTTAGTGATAGTAATGGAAAACTTGCTTATTATTATGAAAATATAATTCCAAATGGATTTACTTGTTCTACGAGTGATGCCAATATTGCTACTTGTTATGTAAAAGATAATTATGTTGTTATTTTACCGAAAAGTGTTGGAGAGTTTGATGTTTTTTTAGAAACAAAAACGAATGGTTATATTTACCGAGCGAAATCTCATGTTGTTATTCATGATAGTAATCGTTATATTACTTTGTCTAGTAAAGGTGGAACAATTGATTTAAAAAAAGGAAAAGAAAAAGTTATTTCGGTAACATTGGTTGGTTTAGAAGGAAAAATTTCAGTCACTGTAGATGACTCTTCTATCGCGGATGCTTGGTATGAAAATGGAGTTTTAAAAGTTGTTGGAAAAAAGAAGGGGAGTACCAATGTAAATGTATCGGTAACATATGAAGGAAAAACTTATACAGCAACTTATCAAGTAAGAGTGACTGAAACACAAGAAAATACATTAAAAAGTTTAACTTTTTCTGGAGGAGATTTACATTTTTCCTCTAATCGTTATCATTATGCTATTTCTGTTTCAAGTAAAACTACCCATGTTACTTTTGAAGAAACGTTAAGTGATAAAAATGCTAAAACAGAATTTTATTGGAATGGAGAAAAAGTAGATTCTTTAAAAGATTTAGAATTAAAAAACGGAAATAATAAATTAGAAATTGTAGTAAAGGGTGATGATGGAAGTACAACAACTTATGAAGTAGATGTTTACAAAGAAACTTCTCATAATACACTTGATAGTTTAAAACCAAGTACAGGAGTGTTATCGCCTAATTTTCAAGAAAATATTTTATGGTATACGTTAGATGTCGATTATAAAACAAATCATTTAGATGTGTTCTCTTCTTTTCATGATGTTTCTAATGTAAAATATTTTGTAAATGGAAAAGAAGTAGATTCTTTAAAGGATGTTGTTCTTTCTTATGGTGATACAGATATTTATATTCAAGTAACTGGTGATGATGGAAGTATAAGAGAATATCATATTACTGTGCATCGTAAAAAAAGAGAAGTTCTATTTGATTCTAATCATTATGATGTGTTTATAGATTCTAATGAAAAAGCAGTTCCATTTCAAATTGTTGAAGATGAACAATTATTAAATTCCAAAGATTATGATTTAAAAAAAGAAGATATTACGATAGATGGTTATGTTGGTGATTATACGGTAAAAAATGGAGTAGTATATTTTTCTCCAGATATTTCTATGAGTGGAAAAACAGTGAAAATGAAAGTAAAATATGGTGATGAAGAAATTGAAGTTGAAGTGACTTTTAAAAATCGAGATTATTATTTTGCATCACAAAGTTCTTCTTATTATTTAGAATTATTAGAAGAGGAAGATGAAAAAACAGCTAGTTTTGTTTTTCCAAATAATTTATTTACGGGAAAAGTGAAATCTAAAAAATTGGATGATGGTACAATTCGAATTTATGATGAAGACCATCCTGATATTTATGTCGATATCATTCCTAAAAATGAAAATGCCAAATCTTTAAAAGATGGAGATATTCATGTTCATTTAGAAGATACTTCTTCTTTAGTAGTTGATGTAGATGTTGAAAATGCAGGAGATTATGATTTCCATGTAAAAGCAAGTGTTTTTGAAGAAAATATAGGAGAAACTGATGTTTCGTTACATGTTGTAAAAACATATCATTTTACTATTTTAGCTAATGGTGGTTTCTTTGATGAATTTACAAATGAAGGGTATATTACTAAGTATGAATTTTCTGTGAAAAGCAATGAAACATTTGATTTAAGTCAAATAAAAGCATATAAAACTGCGGATGAAACAAACTGTTTATACTATGTTCTAAAAGGTTATAGTATTAGTAGTAATGGAGATATTTTATATTCTCCTTCTGATAAGATTACACTCACTCAAAATACTACTTTGTATGCAATATATAAAGAGGAAGAACAAGAAAAAGTAGAATTGCAGGAAAAGAAAAAATTATATTTGACTGATGTAGATTTATTTGTGAATAAAGATTTTGATGAGCAAAAAGTAATTTATCCGGGAGCAACGGGTTATTATATTATGGATTTTCCAAATGAAAGTAAAGAAGAAATTACCATCACGGGAATTACTTTAGAAGAAGATACAATTTGTTATGATGAAGGTTGTTTAAATATGGGTTATTTCTTTAAAAATCAAGAGGATTATCATTATTTTGGTTCAGTAGGAACGTATGATGTTTTAAATACACATCCTAATACGTTAAAAACTTCTAGTCATACAAAAAATGAAATAGAGTTTCCAAAAGAACAATATGTAAAAGTTGCAGCTGGAGAAACAGCGAGATTTTTCTTAGGGTGGCAATGGGTAGATGATGGTCTTCATGATGTGTTAGATACTAAGATTGGAAATAATACATTGGTGAAAGATACATATGAACTTACAGTAAGTATTGATTTTTATACCCAGAAAACCAATTGTAGTTTGGACAGTGATAGCCCATGAAATGGTTAAAAAGAATTCTTTTTTGGATTATTACTGGTATATTAGTTTTGATATTTCTCTTTAATGTAACTATGTTTTTTGAAAAAAATATTTTGAAAAAAGATTTTCCTTCTTTCTTTGGGTATTCTCTTTTAGAAGTTGTATCAGGTTCTATGGAACCAACAATACATATAGGCGATTATATCGTAGTAGATACCCATGTGAAAGAATTTCATGAAAATGATATTGTAACATTTAGAGATGTAAATGGTTCTTTTGTAACACATCGTTTAGTAAAAATTCAAGATGATTTGATGATTACCAAAGGAGATGCAAATGACCCAGAAGATGAACCAATGCCAATGAGTAGCATTGTTGGGTTATATCGTTTTAAACTTACCTCATTAGGAAAGGTATTTGCTTCTTTTAAAACACCTTTTGTCAGTATTATGATTTTGGTGATTGGAATTTTGATTTGTGTTTTATTAAGTACAGATAAAAATGGAGAACCAATTTTAGAAGAAGATGAAAAAGAATTTCAAGAATATTTAAAAATGAAAGAAGAAAAGAAAGAAAAGAACATTTTAGAAAAATTAAAAGAAAAAGTGTCAAAAAAGAAAAAGAAAAAAACAAAGAAAAAAAATAAGAAAAAGAAAAAGAAGAAGTAGGTGAGAAGATGAAACAGTTATGGAAAAGTAAAAGATTTCGAAAAAATTTATATCGTTGGCTTTTTATGTATGTAGGAGTTATGCTTTTATTTACATCGGTGGTAACGTATTCGAAGTATATTTCAACTCTACAAAGTAGTGATGCAGCTCGAATGCCTACTTTTGATGTAAAAATTGCAATGCAAGAAAAATGTGATGATGAAGAGACTACTTGTAATACTGGAACTTTTCGACCAACTAGTGAAATTACGTATCAATTTGAAGCAAAAACTAATTTGGAAGTAAAAACAGAAGTCTTTTATACCATTATGATTAATAATCGTTTTCATTTTTTAGGATTAACTGATATTACTGATGGTACTCTTGTTCCAGTAACTGATTTTACATCTTCTGATGTTTCAAAAGATATTGTTACAGGAAGTTCTTCAGAATCTTATAAAACATATACTTGGAAAGTATCATACGATGCGGGAAGTGAAGAAATCAAAAAGTATCAAGTAAAAGTTCAATTTGATAATTTATATTGCCCAAGTGGTCAAGTAGATTGTAATAAAGATAAAGAAAATTATCAAAACATCTCAAAAACTGCTTACGATATATTAAGAATTGGTTATTCTGCAATTCAGTTAAATGATTAGAAAGGAGAAAAAATGATAAAATATATGAAAAATAAAAAAGTAATTATGGTATTCTTTTATACATTTTTTCTCTTTGTTACTTGTTCTTTATTTACAGTAAATTTTTCTGGAGCAAAATTTAAGGATGATGAAGAGTATGCTGTTGTTTATAATAGTAATTTATCACAAATTTATTATGATGAACAATTTGTTTCTTATCATGAAAATATTAGTAATCAAGAATATCTTTATGCTATTGTGGATGTAAAACCAAATCCGGGAAGAGGAGATGGAAGTAGTTATAGTAAGGATAACTATACTATTACAGTATCAGAAGGTTGTACAATTAAAACAAGAGAAAGCACAAATTATTTAAATAGTAATACAATAACAGTAAATTTAAAAGGAAAGACTACTACACAATTTTTAGATGTTAAATGTTCGGTAGATAATCCTAATATTATATATAATAAAGTCTACTGGCGAATTCAAGCTAAAATTGAAGAACAAATTGATAATGAACCTAAATTTTTATATCGAAAAGGGTTTGTAACAATTGAGTCATTGCCAAAGGAACCAGAAGAAGAAACACCAAAAATCACAAAAACTATTTCTAAATCTATTGGAAATCCTTATCAAGAATTAGTGAAATGGTTAGAAGCTTATTTAAGTAAATATTATGATGAAGCTGGAAATGAGGATTACCCTTATATTAGAAAAGCAATTTTAGGAAATTCTACTGATGATGGTTATATAACAAAATATAAAAATAATCAATTTGATTCAGGAGTTTTAGGGTTAAAAATTACAGAAACCGAAGATTCTTATACTTTTCAAATAGAAGAAAATTTTATTGGTTATGCTAGAACTTGGGAAAATTTTCATTATAATACAGGTTTAAAATATTTATATTTTAATGAAGAACCTGACAATTTACTAAATTCAGCTCACATAAAAAATATTTTTGTTAATTATTTAAAAGAATATGTTTATAAAAATGATCTTGGAACATTTGAATTGGTAAAGCAATATATCGATGAAAATGAGTTTGATATTTCTGGATTTGTTCTCAATGGCACTCCTTCTATTGAAGGATTAGTTCGTAATTTAGTGGGAACTACACCAGCAATACGTGTTTCTAGTTCATTTTTGAAAAATGCTACTGATTATTTTGATCAACCTATTAGTGTTTTGGTGGATGATAATGTTTTGACGACATTGGAAAGTAAAATAAAAAATAATCCTGTATATTATCATCGCGTAACTGATAGTATGATTCAAGAAATGAAAAAAGATTCGGCTTTTCTTCAAGCTTTGGAAAATACTGAAATAATTAATTACTTTTCTTATTATGATAAAGAGAAAGGGTATGTTGGAGTTAGTATTTCTCCTAGTAAAACTTTAAATCAAAAAGATATTGCGATTACATCTCTTGATTTTCTAAAAAATGTTAGTGATTTTAAATTAGAAAATTTAAGTGATGAAGTTTTAAGTATTACATTAACCATTCCTAATGAAAACGAAAGTGAAGATGATACTTTGATGATGAATGTGGTATCTTCTTTAGATACATATTTTAAGGTTTCTTCTAGTATTCATAAAGAGGAAGGAAAAACTACTTATGGAACAATTCCAAGTGAAATTGTCGTAGAACAAAAAAATGGCAGATTGATTTCATTAACATATCATATTGTAAAAAATGTCTAATGGACATTTTTTTAGATGACAACCATATTCTTATTTGATAAACTTAAAATAAGAGGGAAGTCATTATGAGAAAACAAAGTAAAACTAGAAATAGAATTCGAAGAATTTGTAGAGAAATGGATTATCAAGGGTATCTTTCACATGAAGATGCTTTAAAAATGGAAGAGTTATGTATTGATTCTATTTTAAATTTAGATGAAGTTGGGCCTGTTTTGGCGAAAGTAATGAGTGAAATAGAACAAAAAACATTTTTCTTTTTACATGGAATTATGCTTTGTAATGATGAAGAAAGAAGTGGTTTTACAGCGAGTATTCCTTGTCAAAAATTTGAAGAATTTTATGGAATTGTAAGAGAAGATTTCAACCTTCCTATTTTTTATTCTACTCATGAAAATATTCCCGTATATCGTGTTCTTGATGATTTTGAACATATTTGTAAACTGTATTTTGAAGAAATGTTTTTACATGAACGAATTGAAAATGAGATGGAAGAGTTTTCGTTTTACTTTCCTAGTATGGAATTAAAAAATATTCAGGAAAATGAAAATATAAAAAGAGAATATTTAAGAAAATTTATTAAAAGATATATTGAATTAAAAGAAGAAAAGAAAGAAGAAAGCATTTTATTTAAATAGTTTTTTGTTTTACAAGAAAGGGTTTTTGTAGTAAAATGTGTGTAGGTGGTAGGATGAAAAAAATTTGTATATTTTTAATAGAGTTCTATCAGATGATGCCTTTTTCTACGCATCAAGCTTGTCGGTGTATTCCAACTTGTAGTGAATATACGAAAGAAGCTATTTCCTATTACGGAGTAAAAAAAGGAATTCAATTGGGAATAAAACGAATTTTAAAATGTCGTCCGGGGGGAATTTATGGGTATCAACCCTTACGAAAGGATGAAATTTAAATGAAAAAATTAGTATGTTTGATGGTATTATTTACGCTTTTTCTTTTTACTGGTTGTGGTAATAATGAATTGAATACAATTTATACAACTGTGTATCCGATTGAGTTTTTAACAAAGAGTTTATATGGAAATCATGCAACTATTACATCTATTTATCCAAATGGAACGAAAATTAATGAATATGAACTTACTAGTAAACAAATCGATACATATAGTAAAGGAACATTTTTTATTTATAATGGAACAACAGAAGAAAAACAAATTGCTAAAATGATGGTCAATAAAAGAAAAAAATTAAAAATTATTGATGTAGCATATAGTTTGAAATATGAATATGGTATGGAAGAATTATGGCTTAGTCCAAGTAATTTTTTGATGCTTGCGACTAATTTAAAAGATGGATTAGAAAATCAAGTAGGTTCAAAATATACCAATGAAGAAATTGATAAAAATTTTCGCGATTTAGAAGAACGTTTATCAATTATGGATGCAGAGATTAGAAGTACAGCGAAGAATGCTGTTGAACGGGGTAAAAATACGATTATTGCTTCGCAAAATGTTTTTAAATTTTTAGAAGATTATGGTTTTACCGTTATTAGTTTGGCTGATTATGAAAAAGATTCTCCTAATTTTGAAGCGTTAAAAAATAATTTTAAATCGGGAACTTATACTTATATTTTGGTTTCTAATTTAGATCAAGATAATGAACTAGTAAAGGAATTAAGTGCTGTTTCTAAAGTGGAAACTATTACAGTACCATTTATGCATACATTAGAGAAAACAGATGTAGAAAATAATAATGATTATTTTACAATGATGAATGATTTTTTATCTAACTTAAAAACGATGACAAATAATTAAACATAAAAAAACCCTAAATTTTAGGGGTTATCATTCTTTTTTGGTGTCCCCACACGGGCTCGAACCGTGGACCCACTGATTAAGAGTCAGTTGCTCTACCAACTGAGCTATGGAGACACATTTGTTAACAGTTAACATTATAGCATAATTTTAAGAAAATAAATAGTATTTTTTTGAAAAAGGAGGTTTTACAGATGGATTTTTTGCAAATTTTTGAAAAAAGAGGATTTAAAATTCAAAATATTGCTCAGATGAAGACAGCATTTACGCATAGTTCTTATGCGCATGAACATCATGTTGAATCTTATGAACGATTAGAGTTTTTAGGAGATGCTGTTTTAGAATTAATTACTAGTGATTATTTTTATATTCATACAAAATTAAAAGAAGGGAATATGACTAAAACAAGAGCGAGTTTTGTTTGTGAACATGCTTTAGCTACTTATGCCAAAGAGATTGGTTTAGATAACTATATTTTAGTAGGACATGGACAAATGGGAAAAGTAAATGATACTATTATTGCTGATGTTTTTGAAAGTGTTTTGGGAGCTATTTATTTAGAATTTGGGTATGAAAGAGCTAAGGATTATTGTGATGCGATTATTCTTCCTTATATTAAAAATGGAACACATTTTTTAAGTGATTATAAATCTTTATTACAAGAACTTGTTCAAACAGATAAAGAAAGTTTATCTTATGTTTTGGAAAGTGAAAGTGGGCCTCCTCATAATAAAGTTTTTACAGTTCATGTGACGATTGATGGAATTATTTTTGGAAGAGGGTCTGGAAGAAGTAAAAAAGAGGCAGAACAAAAAGCTGCATTTGATGCTTATCAGAAAAGGGCGAGATAAATATGAAGTTAAAAAGCATTCGAATGAATGGATTTAAGTCATTCGCAGATAAAACCGATTTAGAATTTAAAACGAATATTACGGCTATTGTTGGACCGAATGGCTCTGGGAAAAGTAATATTGTAGATGCTGTAAAATGGGTGTTGGGAGAACAGTCCGTAAAATCTTTAAGAGGCTCTACTTCGATGAGTGATGTTATTTTTGCAGGAAGTGAATCAAGAGATGCGTTAAAAAGAGCTGAGGTAGCTTTAACGTTTGATAATACAGAACATTTTTTAAATACAGATTTGGTTGATGTGGAAGTAAAAAGAGTTCTTTATCAAAATGGAGAAAATGAGTATTTTATTAATAATCATAAAGTTCGTTTAAAAGATATTACGACTCTTTTTTTAGATAGTGGTATTGGGAATGATACATTTCATATTATTAGTCAAGGAAGTATTGAAGCAATTGTTAATTCTAAACCGATAGATAGAAGAGTGATTATAGAAGGTGCATCCAAAGTTCTGAAATATAAAACAAGAAAACAGGAAAGTGTAAAGAAGTTAGAGAAAACGAAAGATAATTTAGAAAAAGTTACTTTAGTAACGGATGAACTTTCGCTTAGTGTTTTGCCATTAAAAGAACAAAGTGAAATCGCCAAAAAATATTTATCGTTTAAAGAAGAATTAGAAAATTTAGAAATTTCTTTGACTACATTTGATATTTCACAAATACATGAAACTTATCATCAAACTATGGCCGAAATGAAAGAATTGGAAAAGAAAAAAGAAAAGTTAGAACTTACTTTTTCTAAAGAGAATGTTGATACCGAAAACTTTCATTTAGAATTACTGAAAATAGAAGAAAGATACAACGATTTAAATAAAGAATATATGGAAGTTTTGGAAAAAATTTCTAAATTACAAAGTGAAAAAACTTTATTTCAAGAACGGCAAAAGTATGTAATTGATGAAGAAAAGGTAAATGAAAGTTTGTTGTCGTTTAAAGAACAAGAATTGGCTTTGCAAAAAGAATTAGAATTAATTCAAAATGATTTAGAAGAAATACGGAAAAATATCAATGAAGAAAAAAATAAACTTCGAGATGAAGAAGAATCGTTTAGTATGCTTTCCATTAAGAAGAAACATATTGATGTAGAATTAGAACAAACATTACAAAATCAATTTTCTTTACAAAATAAGATTCGATTATTAGAAGCAAATTTAGAACAAGATATGAGTTTACCAGTGGCTGTAAAAAATATTTTAAATCATCCTCGGTTAACTGGTATTTGTGGAACGATAGGAAAATTATTAGAAGTAGTAGATTATTATGCAACGGCGATAGATGTTGCTTTAGGGGCATCCGCTAATTTTATTGTTTCGGAAAGTGAAACTGATGCGAAAAATGCGATTGAATATTTAAAGAATAATCGATTGGGAAGAGCTACTTTTTTTCCATTAAATGTCATTCGTTCTCGAAAGATACCTAATACAGAATTGGCAAGTATTGAAAACGAAAAAGGTTTTCTAGGAGTTGCCAGTGATTTAATTCAATATGATTCTAAATATCAAAATATTATGGAAAATCAATTAGGAAATGTTTTAGTGGTAGAAGATTTTGATACATTGCAACGATTAGGTAATAAGCTTTCTCATAAATATCGAATTGTGACTTTAGATGGTGAGATTATGCATGCTGGAGGTTCGTTGACAGGAGGTTTTTTAAAACCTCAAAATAGTACTTTAAAAGAGAAACAAGAATTATCTCATTATAAAGAAGAACTAGAAAATAATTTGATTTCGACAAATAGTTTACAAGAAAAAAAGAAAGAAATGGAAAGTGAAAAAGAAGAACTTTCTGAAAGAATTCAAGATTTGGAAAGAAAAATTTTACGATTAGAAGAGGGAGAAAGTCAAAAAGATGCCCAAAGAAAAACACTTGAAGAAAAATTACAAGAAGCTAGGACAAATTTAAAAAATGCTGATTCTTTAAAAAAGGGTAAATTAGAAGAAGATTTTATGCAACTATTAGAACAAATCAAAGAGGAAGAAGTAAAAAAAGAATTATGTGAAAAAGAAATGGAAACCTTAAAAACAAAAAAAAGTGATCTTTCTTCGCAAATTAATGAATTAGAAAAAAATAATCGAGAGAAGAGTAGTGCTTATCATTCTGTAGAGATGGCCATTAAAGATCATGAAGTAGAAATTGGTAAATTAGATACGAAAATGGATTATTTATTGGGGGTTTTAAGCGATGAATATCATATTACATATGAAAAAGCAAAGAATGAATATACTTTAGATTTGGAACCAGAGTTGGCTCGAATGCGAGTTACGAGTTTAAAAAAATCTATGCAAGAGTTGGGTGAAGTGAATCTTGGTAGTATTTCTGAATATGATCGTGTAAAAGATCGTTATGAATTTTTAATGAATCAAAAAACTGATTTAGAACATGCGATGGAAGAACTTTATCATATGATTGAAGAAATGGATTCCATTATGGAAGAAAGACTTACAAATGCGTTTCAAAAAATTCAAAAAGAGTTTGAAATTACTTTTAAAAAATTATTTCAAGGTGGAAGGGGAATGTTAAAACTTACTGACCCTGAACATATTTTAGAAACGGGAATTGAAATTATTGCGGAACCACCTGGAAAAAAACTTAATAATATTCAGTTGTTAAGTGGAGGAGAGAAAACTTTAACAGCAATTGCGTTATTATTTGCTATATTAAATGTGTATCCTGTTCCATTCTGTATTTTAGATGAGGTAGAAGCAGCATTAGATGAGGCGAATGTCGATATGTTTGGTTCTTATTTACAAGAACAACAAGACAAAAGTGAATTTATTTTAATTACTCATAAAAAAAGAACTATGGAATATGCCACGACTTTATATGGAATTACCATGCAAGAACAGGGTGTTTCTAAAATAGTAAGTGTTTCTTTAGAAGGAACAAAATAAAATGTAAATGTACTTGTATCATGTAGCTAAATATTATATAATGATTTTAAGATACATTTGATGTTAGGTGTTGTTACTCTCAGTTCATAAATTATTTAAAATTTAATTGAATAGAGAGGAGTGGTCCTAGATGGAGAATTATGGAATATTTGATTATTCTAATAATACTAATTTTAGTATTACACAAATTCTACAGCAAAGACTAAACATTTTTGATTTTTATATAACAAAAAGACAGCACCTTATACAACTTAGATTGGTGCTGTCCATCCAAACAAAAATGGACTGAGATAACACCTAACATGAGAAAATCAGATGTATCTATAAAATCGAACTATGTATTAGTCCATAGTACATAGTATGAAAGATTTCTCTTTCTTGTATTCATTGTAGCAAAGAAATAGAGATTTTTCAAGTTTAAAATCACAATATACTTCTTTTTGCTAAGGAAGTTTTTTTATTTGTAATACGTAGATAATTGTTATATAATGATTTTAAGATACATTTGATGTTAGGTGTTGTTACTCTCAGTTCATAGATTTTTTTGAATTTAATTGAATAGAGAGGGGATGGTCCTAGATGGAGAATTATGGAATATTTGATTATTCTAATAATACTAATTTTAGTACTACACAAATTCTACAGCAAAGACTAAGCATTTTTAATTTTTACAAAACAAAAAGACAGCACCTTATACAACTTGGTTGGTGCTGCTCAATCTAATAATGGACTGAGATAACACCTAACATGTGAAAATCAGATGTATCTCGTAAAATCAAACTATGTATTAGTCCTAGTACATAGTATGAAAGATTTCTCTTTCTTGTATACATTGTAACAAAGAAATAGAGATTTTTCAAGTTTAAAATCACAATGTACTTCTTTTTACTAAGGAAGTTTTTTATTATGGTGTTAGAACAATACGAAAACCAACACCTTTATACCCTCCTCCATGACCATAATAAAAATTACCAAGACCTGAAAGTGTACCACGATTAAATCCAGCATCACCACCTCTAGTAAACCATGGAAAACCTTTATGCACAAATAAAGCTTTATCTAAAAAAAAACTACTTGTTTCACCAGAGAAAGGTCCTAATTCCTTGGTCGCATCTCCTAAATGTCCTCTTTGATATGTTGATCGACTTGTATTATAATCATATAAATCATAATATTTAGTAGAAGGCAACTGCATTCCATCTTTTTTTTCACCTACTATATTTGTATATAGTCCGTTAAAACCAGAATTATTAGTTTCATCGGATCCACTTGCTGGATTAGAATTATTGTTACTCCCTTGCATTACGCCCATTACATATTCATTTGCTCCACCTGACATATCATAAATACCAGAATAATTATTAGTTGTACTAGCAACAACACTGGAAGAATTATTATAATTCCAGCCATATTTTCCTTCTTCATTTATATCTATATTTTCTTCATATTTATTACATTCTTCATTTGTTTCAGTATAACCACAAGTTGGATCAAAGTTAGCAGAATACCCAGTAATATAATTTCCATTATTATTTATTCTAAGCTCAGTACAAGAAGTTTCATTACATCTTCCGTAAATTGAGTAAGTCAAATAAAAAACTGCACCCCATTCTGAATTTTTCATCATATGGCTTTCTAATTCTCTTAAATAATTATAAGAAGCATAGAAGGCATTTCCAACGGAAATATTTCCCCAACTATACATATTTGGTTTTATGACAATTTTGTCTGATTCTTGTGAGTTTTGTTGGGCGCTATTTGTATCAATAGCATCAGCATAACCAGTTTCAAATTTACCTACCCACATTCCATTACTAGTAAACGATAAAAATGCTGGATGTGTAAGCCATGAATTTTGTGTGCTTCCAGATGATATTCCTTCATTTTTACTTTCAAATTTAATAAAATACGGAGTAATTACATCAGAGTTTCCTTTATTAACATACAAATTATATGCTTCTTCATCATCTTTTAATTGATATCTATATCTGGGAATCCATACCAAGTAGGATTCTATATCACCTTCTTTTATTTCATCTCCTGGTTGATAATTATCTACTTTACCATCTTTAAGTATCACGGCATTGGCCCATTTCTTATTTGTATAACTATACCAAGGGTCGTCTGTATCAGTAATATCTGCTTTTATTACCTTTCCTCCATAGTTATTTTCAGCATTTGTATATTCTGTAACATCACTTGGCTTTTCTGTATCACTTATTTTTACGGGAATAAGTCTTCCATTTCCTAAATCTGGTATTGCTCCATTTAATATTTCTTCTTTGTATATTTGTTTAAACTTTAAATAGCATTTTGTTTTGGTGGTACTTATATTCTTTAACTCAACACTCCATCTTTCATCATTCCATGAAATTAAATCACCATTATCACAATAACTTGTACTGGTATCTAAGGAATACCCACTTTCTTTACTTGGTACATCTTTTTGTAAAACATCATCTATATATACCATGAATCTAATGTCGCCTTCATCTTGTATATTTCCTTCAATCATATTTTGGTTTTCGTTTACCTGAAATATAGCAAAAGTTCTATATAAAATTACGCCAGTGATTAATAATATACAACTTATTGTAAATAAAATGATTCCTACTTTTTTAGGATTTTTTTCTTTAAATCTTTTTAATTCCATATGAAAAAATCACCCTAGTTTCCTAGAATGAGTTTATCACATATACCCCCCCCCCGAGTCAAGTACCACATAATAAATTATGTGGCTTGCTCTCAGGTGCTGAAAGCACATTCCGTGAGTAAACTCACCCCACTATTCGGAATGTCTCTTCGTATTCATCTTCTTGACTTTCTATATATTTCTTTATCATTTCCTTGTTTATGTCCCCGACACTTCGGCAAAAATACCCTATTGCCCACATATGTTGTCCCCAATATCTTTTTCTTAACTCCTTATATTCACTCATCATTATTCGTGATGTTTTTCCTTTCAAATGTTGCACTATTTTTGATACACTTATGTTCGGCGGGCATGACAACATGAGATGTATATGGTCTTTTCCTATACTTCCTTTTATTATATTTATGTCCATTGCTTGACAACTTTGTCTTATTAATTCTCGACATCTTTCTGCTATTTTTCCACTTAATATTCTATATCGATATTTGGTTGTCCATACTATATGATACTCTATATCATATCTTACATGTTCTGATTTTCTCATTTCCCCCGCCTCACTTGGCTTTATATTCTACCACTATTTTTGCCTTTGCGGCAATAAATTACCTCTAAATCCTAAAGGATCTACGTGCTAAAGCACGTGGCCTGAACCTAATTGCCGTAAACGGGGGTGGTCAACGAATTTTTAATTTTTTCTTTCTAATACTTCCATAATTTTAGGTAAAATTTGTTTTTTTCGAGAAACTAATTTGGGAAGAAAGGTTCCTTCTTCTATTTCAGTTAAATCAAAACTATCTTCTAATATACTTTTAGAGGCATCATTATATAAAACATAAGAACCATTTTTTACGACATCAGTGATGAATAATGTTACGGTATCATAAGTTCCTCTTGCTATATTATTTAACTTATCTACAAATTCATCTATATGATCTTTCATCCTTTCAAAATCCATAGTAACAATTTGACTAATTCCAAGACTTGATGCTCCCACTTTATAAGATTTAAAATCTTGATAAATAATATCTTCTACTTCCATTCCTTCTACAGAACTTCCAGCTTTTAACATTTTGTAACCAAATTCTTCTACATTTTCATTACATATTTTTGCTAAGTTTTCAACTGCTTGTTTATCTAAATCAGTTGTTGTTGGACTTTTTAAAATCAAAGTATCAGAAAGGATGGCACTCATCATAAGTCCAGCCATATCTTTCGGAATAGGAATATGATTTTCTTCATATAAATGATAAATAATGGTACATGTACATCCAACTGGCATACTTCGAAAATTTATTGGAATATTTGTTCCAATTGCTCCTAAATTATGATGGTCAATGATTTCAACGATGCTTGCTTCATCAATTCCTGGAACACTTTGTTCTAAGTTATTATGGTCTACTAAAATTACATGTTTTTTATCATAATTTGCAGCATCAGTTACCCGAATTAATCCAAGACATTCATTTTTCTTATTTAATACTGGGTAATTTGTAAATCCTTTTTTAGAGCTTTCTTGAATAAAATCTGTTAAATAATCTAGTTCATGCACTACGGATGGACTTAAGTTTAAAAGAATAGTTTTTACATAATTACTTAAAGTAATTTGATTACAAGTATTATAAGTATCAAAATTACTACTAATGACACTTACATGATTTTGTTTCGCAAGAGAAAGTAAAGTTTCATCTAAAGTAAAGTTATTTGTCAAAACTATAAGGGCAATTTTTTCTTCTAAGGCATGCTCTATTACTTTATAACGGTTACCAACAATTAAAATATCACTTGATTGTAATTTCGTTGTTTCAATAAACGTTTGACTTTGATAACTTCCTGCAATTACGGTGCCATCAAATTCATCATGAAACTTTAAAATTTCTTTTCCATTTAAAGCATTTACAATATTATCATAACTAGTATATAAATGTTCTTTTGAAGTTTCAACGAATAGCATCGCGATTTCTTTTAAAGTAATTAAACTTTTTATATGTTTTCTTTCATCCACGATAGGTATAGCAGTTGCATGATGTTCTTGCATATAGTGTGTAACTTCTTTTAAAGAAGCATATTCATCTAACATAACTCCTTTATTATAATGAACATTGCGAAGTTGTACTTTTACGTTATTTAAATATTCTGGTTCTTTGATTCCAAAATAATTCAAAACAAATTTTGTTTCTTTATTGATATGCCCTAAAACTCTAGGAAACGTATTCTCGCCTCGTTTATTTTTTAAATAAGATAACGTAATCGCTGCACATACACTATCGGTATCGGGATTACGATGGCCAAATACATAAGTAGATCTCATTTACATCATTCCTTTACTTATTAAATATATCATAAAAGTTGTTTTTGAAAAAGATAAATGTTTTATTCACTTTGCATTTCAAATAAAATATCTCTGATTTCCATAGCGCGTTCAAAATCTAAGTTTTTCGCAGCTTCTTTCATTTCTCGTTCCAAAGTTACAATAACTTCTTCTTTTTCCTTTTTCGATAATTTTTTATTTGGCGTAGCCGTTTTTACTTCATTGGTAACAACATCTTTAATTTCTTTCACAATTGTTTTTGGAGTAATATGATGTTCTTCATTGTATTTTTCTTGTATTTTTCTTCTTCTTTCTGTTTCCGTAATTGCTTCTTTCATAGAATCAGAATAGGTATCCGCATACATAATGACATGCCCTGAAGCATTTCTAGCACACCTTCCAATTGTTTGGACTAAACTTCTTGTACTTCTTAAAAATCCTTGTTTATCCGCATCTAAAATACAAATCAAACTTACTTCGGGAATATCAATTCCTTCTCGTAAAAGATTAATTCCGACTACAACATCATAAACTCCTGAACGTAAGTCATGAATAATTTTTAGTCTTTCTAATGTTTTTATTTCATTATGTAAATAGGCTACTTTGATATTCATTTCTTTCAAATAATTTGTGAGTTCTTCACTCATTCGGATTGTAAGAGTAGTTATTAATACTCGTTCATTTTTCGCTTTTCTTTTTCTTATTTCTTCAATAATATCATCAATCTGTCCTTCGGTAGGTTTTACTTCAATAGTAGGGTCTAATAATCCAGTTGGGCGAATAATTTGTTCCACAAAAAGATGATTCGTTTTTTCAAGTTCATAGTCTCCTGGTGTAGCGGATACATAAATAGCCTCTTTTATTTTATTTTCAAATTCTTCAAATTTTAAAGGTCGGTTATCTAAAGCACTTGGAAGACGAAATCCATAATCTACAAGGGTTTGTTTGCGCATTCTATCGCCATTATACATACCTCTTACTTGAGGAAGGGTGACGTGAGATTCATCGACAACAAGTAAAAAGTCTTCGGGAAAAAAATCAATTAAACAGGTTGGTGTTTCCCCAGGACCTCGAAGAGCAAGATGTCTTGAGTAATTTTCTACACCACTACAAAAACCAGTTTCTTTTAACATTTCCATATCGTAATTGGTTCGTTCTCTAAGTCTTTGTTCTTCAATTAATTTTCCTTGTTGTTTTAATTCTTCTAATCTTTCTTTTAATTCTTCTTCAATTCTTTTTATGGCTTCTTGCATTTTTTCATCACTGGTAACAAAGTGTGATGCTGGTGATATAGTAGTACTTTTTATACTTTTTTGAATAGTGCCAGTTACAGGATCAAAACGTTTGATAGTTTCAATTTCATCACCAAAAAGTTCAATTCTTACCCCTAGGGCATGTTCATTTACAGGAACAATGTCAATTATATCTCCTCTTACTCTAAATGTTCCACGATGAAAGTCAATATCATTTCTTTCATAAGCCATATCAATTAACTTGGTAATAATATCATTTCTTCGAATTGTATCTCCAACTGTTAAAATGAGCATTTTTTCTTTATATTCTTCTTTTTCTCCAATTCCATAAATACAAGAAACTGATGCAACAACAATTGTATCTTGATAATTTATTAAAGCACTTGTTGCGGCATGACGAAGTTCATCAATTTCATCATTAATAGAAGAATCTTTTTCAATATAGGTATCACTTGATGGTACATAGGCTTCTGGTTGATAATAGTCATAATAAGATACAAAATACTCTACATGATTCTCTGGGAAGACCTCCTTCATTTCCGCATAAAGTTGTCCGGCAAGTGTTTTATTGTGTGCCAAAACAAGAGTTGGTTTGTTCACATTTTTTATGACATTGGCAATCGTAAATGTTTTTCCAGTTCCCGTCGCACCTAGTAAAACCTGATGTTTTTTGCCTTCTTTGATTCCTTTGGTAAGTTCTTCAATTGCCTTTGGTTGGTCACCTGCTGGTTTATAATTTGATACTAAATTAAACATAATTCCCTCCTTATTATGATTACAGTCAGCCAGAAAATTCGTGGCCATTTTTCAAAAATTCGTGTCCAAGACGAATTTTTTGTTTTCAAAATCTGACTTTTTTGTAAAAAAACGAATGACGGCCACAAAAAAATAAATACTATAAATTTCAGTAATCTATTTTAACACTAATTTATAGACAAAACAAGGAAATGACTGTATGTTTTCCTTGTTATTATTTTTCATTTTTTTTGAAAATTTATGTTAATAATTTACTTGCCATAATATTCATTCAAAATGATAGTATTATTATCTACTAAATTTTCTTTTTTTATATAATTATTCACTCAAAGCAACACATTCTTTAGTTTTTAAGTTACATTTATAACTAATTCCAATAATTTCATTATTTTCTTTACGAGTTTCCCCTCTTAAAATAATATAATTTGTTGTTACTTCTTCAATGGATAAAGCATGAAAGTTTGAAATGCGTTCATTTAAAAAACTATCTTTTTCATTTGTTTCTAAATTATAAATTTCTCCATTCATATAATATAACTTTCCATCATAAAATTTAAAATATCTTTTAGCTTCTTGCATATTAATAAACCTATAAGTATTTAATAGTTCATATTTATTTTCATCAATTTCTTTTAACAAACCTGTTTCATAATAATCTTTTACTGGATGTCCTGCTTCATTATATTCTGTAATATCTCCTAATAAAAATCGACTTCCCTCAAAATAAAAATTAATGGTATCTTTTTCATCATAAGTTTTATAAATATACTCTTTTGTATCTTTATTATTTTTGGTAGCTATCATCAACAAACCTATTGTTCCACATAATGTAATTACAAACATACCTATCATAAGAATTATTGTTTTTCTTTTCATATATTCCATTTCTCCTTGTGTTAATTATATACTTATAATTATAAAAAAGCAATATTGCAACTTTATTCATTTTTTTAGATTATTTATTGTTTTGTCATAAATTTCTATGTAACCTTCCTACTAGTATTATACTTTTCTTGTATAATGAAAAAATACCAAAGATTTATAAATTGGTATTTTTTATTAACTCAAAAAATATGTTTTCTTTAATTTTCTACTATGAAGAGATTCATAGATTTGATGGGCATTTTGAAGTAACATATTTAATACTTCCTCATTTTTTAATATATCATTTTTTTTCATTTTTATATATATCATTGCAGTTTCTAAGTAAATGTCTTCTTCTAAAGATGTTTCTTTTTTTTGGGAATACATAGTAGAAATTTGAAAGATGATATTTTCTATCATAAGTGTATCAGTTGTTTCTTTTGGAAAAACATATTCATAATACGTTTGAAATCCTAAGGCAACATAATATAAATATTCTACATCTTCAAAAAAAGTAAATAATTCCGATATTTTTTTAATAATTTTTGATAATCTATTTCATCTTTTGATCCATATAATATTTGTCCTATCATTTTTTTAACTTCTTTCTTTTTTTATTGGTTTATTTTTTTTCATTTGTAAGATTGCATAACTATTTTGAAACATTAATTTTCCAACATTTTCATCTATTTGATAATATTTACAAATATACCAAGTTAAAACAAAAATATTTTCTTCTTTGCTATTGGTTCTTTCTTTTCGAATACTTTCTCTAGTTTCTGATAAAAAGGAGTCTATTTCAATTGGTGCAAGTTTTTTCACATTTTCTAAAAAGAACTTTTTGACAACATTCGTTAAATAATTTTTATTTTGATATGTTTCTGATTCTTTTAAACAAAATAATGTGAGCGAAAGAAAATATTCTTCTATTTTATTTTCCATTTCAAAATTCATTTTTTACCTCTACTTTCTAAATAATATTTTTTTACAAAAAGGAATTTTGTTTATAAGACGATTCAGATAAGCACGGCCAAAAACATTTTCAAGTATTTTTTGTTTGTATGTTATTACAAGATATACTAAAGCTCCAATTATTGCTATTACAGCAACATAAATTATACTTGATGGTTTACTATATACATTGTAAGGATAGAAAAGATGCACTATATAAATTACAATTGTCATAATGAGGGTTGGAAATATTAATTTTCCAAATAACTCCATTGTTTCTTTGTATTTGATGTGATGCTCTTTTCTTAATATATATAGTGTTGTTAATACTGAAACACTGTAACCTAAGATACTTGCCAAAATGGCTCCAATAAAAGGTTCAAGATGAAGCCCATAACATAAAAGCATAAGGGGAATATCAAGGATAGCATTTGTTGCATAGCCAAGTAAAGTTGTTAAATAAACGGCTTTAAATTTATTTAAACTTTGTAATGTAGAAGAAGTTATCATGTAAAGATTAAAGAATAAAGCTGAGAAAATGGATACAGATAAGACAAGTCCCCCTAAATCAATGGCATCTGTTCCATAAAAGATACTCCAAATAGGTTTGGCTAAAAATGAGATACCAATTACCATGGGAATACAGGAAATTAAAATAATTTGTAAGGCTTTATTAAATCTTTTTTCTACTAAATCCCATTTTTTTAACGTAAATGCTTCCACAATATTTGGAATTAAACTTACTGATAAACCCATGGCAATAGCATTGACTATCATACTAATTTTTCCTGACCAAGTCGCGACCGAAGATGTAATAAATTCCGTTGTCATTGCGTCAAACCCTAAATAAGTCATGGTTCTTGAAATAAATACCATATCTACAAAGTTATAAACGGATACAGATACATCTATTATAATAAATGGAATGGCATAGGAAGCTATTTTTTTTAATATTTCTTGATTTGTAATCGCATCTTTTTTTGTTTTACCATCTAAACTTAGTTCTTTTTTATTTTTATGCATGTTGATTAAAATGTAAAAAATCGCGGCCAGTCCTCCAGCAAAAGCTCCAAAAACGGCAATTCCAACCGAAGTTGTTAAAGATAAATGAAAGATATTTAAAGCTAAAAAACTTCCTCCTAAAATTACACCAATTCTTACTACTTGCTCAATTACTTGACTTATACTTGATACATTAATAATGTTATGTCCTTGTAAATATCCTTTAGAAACACTTAAAAATGGAATTACCAAAATAGCAAAAGAAACACATCGAATCACAAATGTGACATCTTCTATGGTATTTCCACCTTGTAATTCTCCTAGTATTAATGTAGCGAGTTCTTTTGCAAAAATAAATAAAATAATAAACGCAGCGACAGATATAAACGTAATAATCTTTTTTCCAACCTCATATGCTCTTACTTTGGCATCCATCATTCCAAGTGTATTGTATTCTTTAATAATTTTAGAAATAGCAACAGGAAGACCGGCAGATGAAATATCTAAAAAAATCACATAAATATTATAAGCATAAGCATATAAAGCACTTCCTTGTATTCCGATCATGGCATAAAAAGGAATTACGTAGAGCATTCCTAATATTTTGGTAATAACAATAGCAACAGTCGCGATTACCGTACCTTCAATAAACGAACTTCTTTTCATTTTTAACCACTCATTCTTTTTCACTATATATCACCATTGCTGAAAAACAATAAATTTGATCTTCTCCTTGGATTCCAATAGCGACTTCATACTTAATTTCTATTATATCACCTACTAGACCACTTAGAAAAGCATTTATTTTTCCTTCTAAATCTTTTTCGGTATTTTCATCAAAACATTTTACTTTCATTATTTTTCATTCCTTTTTTCTATTAAATCATAAAACAAAAGAAAACTTTGTCGAAATAAGAGTTTTTTGATATTTTTCTTTCATTTGCAATTTATAATCATTCATGGCATAATGATAAGGGTGAAAAAATGAAAAATTTAACAAAAGATGATTTAAAATTTTATCAAAAAAATTCTTTAGAAATTCCTATTGGGATAGATAGAAAAAGAAATTCTGTCAGTTATTTTCATCTAGAAAGTGCTTCTATTCATCTTGTTTTATCAAAAGAAAAGCAATATTTACCCTTTTTAACTGATTTGGCAAATTTACTTATTTTTTTAAACCCTTATTTTCAGGTAATTGTTATTGATGAAAATGAAGAAGTTACAAATTTAGATTCTTCGATTATTTATATTTCTAAAAATAAAGTACTTGATTTTTTTTATAACTTAGATAAAATGGATACAAAACCAAAAATTATGATGATTCATTCTATTTATCATTTATTTCAAAATAAAAATGAAGAACAAATAAAAGTAATAGAATCTTTTTTAGAAAAAGAAAAATATTTTATTCTTTTTGATAGTTTAGATCATATAAAACATTTTACAAAGAAAGAATGGTTTTTAAAAAATGTAAATTTAGAAAACGGAATATGGTTAAATGAAGGTTATATTAATGAGCCGTTTTTTTCTATTAAACATCATCATATAAATTTATATAAAGATAATATAAAAGATGAAAATTACGGAATACTTATTCAAGATGGTTGTGCAGATATTATTCAAATTATTCATGAAAAAAAGGAAAAAAACATTTGAAAAAAAATTTTAAAAGTTGTAAAATGAAGAAGTCTGATCCAGCAATATGCGTAAAAACAAGACAGTTTTTACGTATATTTTTTTGCCCTAAAATTGGATTAGAAATGGAAAGAAGGAAATATATGAAAGATGAAAAAAACAAATTTTTAGGAGAAGAAAAAATATCTAAATTACTATTTCGTTTCTCTATTCCTTGTATTTTATCTTTGCTTATTAGTTCTTTATATAATATTGTTGATCAAATATTTATAGGAAATAGTGAACTTGGATATTTAGGAAATGCGGCGACTGGTATTGTTTTTCCCATTACAATTATTGCTGTTAGTTTTGCTTGGTGTTTTGGGGATGGTGCTGCAGCGTATTTATCTTTATGCCAAGGAAGAAATGATACAAAAAATGCGGATAAAGCAATTGGAAATAGTATTGTTTTTACAGTTATTATTAGTATTTTATTTTTGATTTTTGGTTTTTTATGGAAAGATGAGTTATTGTATTTATTTGGGGCAAGTGAAAAAAGTATTTCTTTAGCGAGAGATTATTATGTGATTATTTTAAGTGCTATTCCTGTTTATATGCTTGGAAATAGTATGAATGCCGTAATTCGGGCCGATGGCTCACCAGGTTTTTCTATGGCTTCTACACTCGTGGGTGCAATTATCAATATTATACTAGATCCCATTTTTATTTTTGGTTTTCATTTAGGAATTAAGGGAGCAGCATATGCTACAATTCTAGGGCAAATTGTTACACTTGTTGTTTCTATTATTTACTATACCAAAACCAAAACATTTCGTTTGTCTAAAGAAAGTTTTCAAATCAATTTTTCTATTTTTAAGAATGTGATAAAATTAGGAATTTCTACTTTTATTACCCAAATGAGTATTGTTGTGATTTCTTTGGTTTGTAATATGATGCTTTCTAAATACGGGGCATTAAGTGAATATGGAAGTGATATTCCGATCGCGGTTATTGGAATTACTATGAAAGTGTTTTCTATTGTTATCAATATTATTGTAGGAATTATTTTAGGTGCCCAACCAATACTTGGATATAATTATGGTGCTAAGAAAATAAACCGAGTGAAAGAAACTTTTAAAAAAGTGTTATTTTATTCTTTTCTTGTTGGAATTATAGCAACGATTTTATTTGAATTATGTCCAAGTGTGATTATAAGTATTTTTGGTACAAATGATACTTTATATATGGAATTTGCCACTTTAACAATTCGAATTTTTTTGATTTTGGTTACATTTACTTGTATTATCAAAATGAGTTCTATTTTCTTTCAAGCTGTTGGAAGTCCATTAAAAGCTACAATTGTGTCTCTTACAAGAGATATTGTTTTCTTTGTTCCACTTGTCATTATTTTACCAAAATTTATGGGAATCACAGGTGTGTTAGTCGCCTCTCCTATTGCCGATGTATTTGGAATGATTATTACTTCTGTTTTGCTCATTCAATTCTTTAAAAATATTGATCATCATGAGTTTGAAGAAAAGATAGATGATTCTGTAAAAAATTCGAAACCAGGTGTCATTATTACTATTGGAAGAATGCATGGTAGTCAAGGTAAAGGAATTGGAAAGTTGGTTTCCGAAGAATTACATATTCCCTTTTATGATAAAGAAATTGCCGCGATTACTGCAAAAGAAAGTGGTTTATATGATGAAAGTGACTCTCTTTATCAATTATATTTAACAACATCCCCTGCGAAATATGCAATTGAAGCTGAAGAAAAAGTACTTCAAGAAATTAGTAAAAAAGGCTCTTGTGTCATTGTGGGAAGAGCTGCTGATTATGTTTTAAGAAATAACCCTAATGTAATCAAAATATTTATTTATGCTCCATTAGAATATCGTATCCAAAAAATTATGGAAATGTATAAAGATTCTAAAGAAAAAGCAAAGAAAAATATTTTGAAATCAGATAAAAATAGAGCAAGTTATTATGAACTTATTTCTGGTGGAACTTGGGGTAAAGTAGAAAATTATGATTTGTGTATTGATTCAAGTATTGGAAAAGAAAAGAGTGCGCAAATCATTTGTGAGTATATTAAAAAAAGAAAAAATTGAAATATATATTTTCTTTTTTTGTTTATTATTTCTTTCTTTTTACTTAAAATATCCTTCTCAAAATCTTGTCGAAATGAAAAAAAACTGTTATACTTTTTTTAGGTGGTAAATTTGAAAAAAGAATCAGTTATTACATTAATACTCGTAATCATTATGATTATTGTAGGAATTACAATATATTTTAAAACAAATACTTATGATGTTTTATTTGCGGTCGATGGAAATCTTTATCAAAAAATAGAAGTTAGAAAACATACTTCATTACATGAAATTCCTAAACCTGAAAAAGAAGGATATGCTTTTATTGGTTGGTATGATGAAGAAGAAAATATTTTGGAAACAACAACTGTTATCGATAAAGATTCTGTTTATTATGCTAGATGGGCTGAAATTGTCACAGAATAGGAAAAATCATAGAATTTTTGGTTCTATGATTTATTTTTTATTTTTTCTTCTATTCTCATTAATTCATTGTATTTACAAATGCGCTCACTTCTTGACATAGATCCTGTTTTTATTTGTCCTAAATTTAATGCTACGGCTAAATGCGCAATTGTTACGTCTTCGGTTTCTCCACTTCGATGAGAAATAATTGTTTTATAACCATTTTCTTTTGCTAAATGAATTGTTTCAATGGTTTCAGAAAGTGTTCCAATTTGATTTACTTTAATTAAAATAGCATTGGCTACGTGCATGTCGATTCCCTTTTTTAATATTTGCGAATTTGTAACAAATAAATCATCTCCTACTAACTGAATTTTCTTTCCTAAACGTTCAGTTAATTTTTTCCATCCATCCCAGTCATTTTCATCTAGACCATCTTCTATAGAAAAAATAGGATACTTCTCTACTAAAGTTTCATACCAAGAAATCATTTCATCACTAGTTTTATTTCCACCATTACTTTTTTTTAGTTCATATAATTTTGTTTCTTTATTATAAAATTCACTTGCGGCAACATCTAAAGCAAAAACAACATCTTTTCCAGGAACGTAACCCGCATTTTTTACACTTTCCATCATATATTGAAGTGGTTCTTCATTATTTTTTAAATTAGGCGCAAAACCACCTTCATCTCCGACTGCTGTTATTTCTTTATTCTTTTTTAATACTTCTTTTAAATGATGAAATATTTCACTACCCATTCTAACTGCTTCATGAAAATTTTGGGCCCCAATAGGCACAATCATAAACTCTTGAAAATCTACTGAACTATCAGCATGACTTCCACCATTTAAGACATTCATCATTGGTACGGGTAATTGATACTCTTTATCTTCTCCTAAATATTCATACAATGGCTTTTTTAATTCATCCGCAGCGCATAGTGCACAAGCAAGACTAATGCCTAATATAGCATTTGCTCCATATTTTGATTTATCTTTGGTTCCATCTATTTGAATTAAAGCCTCATCTATTTTTTGTTGATCTTTTACTTCCATTCCTAAAACTGTTTCTTTTAAAATGGTATTTACATTTTGAACGGCTTTTAGTACACCTTTTCCTAAATAACGACTTTTATCACCATCTCGAAGTTCTAAGGCTTCTTTTTCGCCAGTACTTGCTCCACTTGGCACTATAGCACGTCCAAAACCAAGTTCACTTTTTACTTCTACTTCTACCGTAGGGTTTCCTCTAGAATCTAAAACTTCTCTTCCATAAACATTTATAATTTTTGACATTTTTATCACCACTTTTAGTATATCAAAAGTCCGAATAACATACAAAAGAAATTCAAAAGAAAATGTAAAGTTATGGAGCAAGAACAATACGGAAAGCTTTGTCTTGACCATCTTCATAATAATAAACACCAAATGTACTAATTCCTGCACCACTTCCATTTGTGGCATCTCCACCTCTTACAATTGATGGAGCATAGGCCGCTATAAAATACGATTGATCAGCAAACCAACTACTGCTATATCTTATTATTTCTGAATTATTATATTGAACTTGATAAAATGGCCCTAATTCTTTCGTGGCATCTCCTAAATGTCCTCTTTGATATTGTTGATTTGAGGTACTATAATCATATAAATCATAATATTTATTACTTGGCCAATCATAACCATCGGTTTTTTCTAGTCCCATATCTTCACACTCTGTACAAGTATATGGTCCATTAAAACCAGAATTAAATTCTTTACTATAACCACTTGCAGGCTTCTTATTTTCTAATGAAGACTCTAAAAAACCCATAACATGCTCCCAAACACCTCCGGCCATATCATAAATTCCTGAATAATTTCCAGTAGTACTTGCTGCAATACTTTGCGGATTAAAATAATTCCAACTAATTTCTCCATCTAAGCCCGATTTTATACTAATATCATATTTATTACAATCTAAATTTTTTCCAGACCATTCACAAGAAGGAATAAAATTAGCAGAATTTCCTGTAACAAATCTTACATTATTAACTCTTACTTCTGTACAAGTATTTTTTTCACATCTCCCATATTGAGAATATGTAAGATAAAATATCGCACCCCATTCTATATTTTTCATCATATGACTTTCTAATTCTCGTTTGTAATCATAACTTGTATAAAAATCATTCGCAATTGTATTCCAACGCCAGCTATATACGTTCGGTTTTATAATAATTTTACTAGAATCTTTAACATTTTTTTGAGCACCTTCTACGGTCCAATTATCCACATTATTTATCAATGCATTTACATTTTCATTTTGATTATATCCTGTTTCAAACTTTCCAACCCAAAAACCATTACTATTAAAACTATCAAAGGCTGGATGTGATAACCATTTATTCTGATTATCTTCTGTTCTTAGTGTATTTTTGCTTTCAAATATAATTTCATATGGACTATCTTGTCCTAAATTTTTTATAAAACTACTATCTTGTATGATTCCTATATTTTTCACTTCCATATATTTATTGTAAGTTTCTTCACTTTCTTTTAATTGATATCTATATCTTGGGATCCACACAAAATAGCTTTCAATGTTTTCTTCTTTAATTTCTTCATTATTTTTATATTCTTTTGTTTTGTCTAATAAAATTACGGCATTTGCCCATTGTTTGTTTTCATAACTATACCAATTACTACTTAAATCTGCTTTTCTTACTACTCCATGATCATCTATTGTTACTGGTATCAAATCATTTTTAATTTCAGGTAAGGCTCCTTGCAATATTTCTTCAGCATATTCTTTTTTAAAATATAAAGTACAATTACTTTTGGTATTTTTTAAATTGTTTATACTTGCATTCCAGTTGTAATAGTCCCAAAAAATATTCACTCCATTGGTACAAAAACTTTTTTCTGTATCAAAAGAATATTCTCCTTTTGTAGGTATAGAAGTTTGTTTTTCTCCATCAACAACATAAGCAAAGGTAATAGTTTCAAATTTATTATCATTTAATTTTATTGATTCTTTCTTTGAAAAATTTAGAAAAAAAAGAAGACTGAAACAAATAATTACAACACTCATTAAAATTTTCTTTTTCATATCTTTATTCCTTTCTTTTTATGGTGATAGAGCAATACGAAAAGAAGCATTAATTACAGCTAAACCACTTGTTTCAAAAAATGAACTAATACCAGCATTTGCTCCAAAACCTTTTCCACCACCTCTGGCAAACCATGGTGCCGATGTTGTAATAAAACCAGCATCAGTATAAAACCAACTGCTCATATATCTAACTGGTTTTTCATTATCTAAGTATTTTGCAGAATAAAATGGTCCAAATTCTTTTGTTGCATCACCTAAATGTCCTCTTTTAAAATTTGAACTATCTAAATTATAATAATCATATAAATCATAGTATTTTGAATCTGGCCATGGAAGCCCATTGTCATTTGTTCCAGTTTCTACAGAATATGGTCCATTAAAGCCTGAATTTTCGTTAGCGTTTACACCTGAACT
>CANQEG010000003.1 GCA_947594705.1 uncultured Bacilli bacterium
TTTGCATAAAAAAACTTGCAGATTTTAAAAATTGGTATATTTTGCCATTTATTTTGTCATATTTTGTCGAATGTTCTATATAAGTAAGAAAAAAATTTTCCAAAAAACAAGTTGCTCTTAAGATAAATATTTTTTATAATAGAAGAAAGAAGGTGAGAGTATGCCTATTACATTATTACCCGCTGATGAATATATAGTAATTCAAAAAACAATTCTTACCGAGTATGATCGTAAAAATTTAGTGAGTTATTATGAACCGATTATTGGCTCTTTTGCTGTAAGTTTATATTTTACTTTTTGGCGAGATTTAGAACGATATCAAAAAGTAAAAACAAGTTATTCTCATCATCATTTAATGACAATTTTAAAAGCTGGTTTAGATCAAATTAAAGAATCTCGAAAAGCATTAGAAGCTATGGGATTACTAAGAACGTATGTAGAAGTTGGAGAACCGAATCATTATGTTTATGAATTATATAGTCCCATGAGTCCCAAAGAATTTTTTGCAAACCCTATATTTAATGTTGTATTATATAATAATATTGGCGCGAGTGAATATGAATTATTAAAAAAGGAATATGCTTATCCTAGTTTTTCATTAAAAGAGTATCAAGAAATTACAACTTCCTTTGACCATGTTTTTTCTTCTTATTGTGGTGAAAATTATGCGTTTGAATCGTTTGGAAGAGAAGTTTTGCCATTACAATTTGAAAATCAAATCGATTTTGATTTGTTACTATCTTCGTTACCGAAGGGGATTATCAATGAAAAAACATTTACCAAAAGAACAAAAGAACTGATTCAACAATTATCTTTTATTTACAATTTAGACACTTTAAAAATGTGTGAAATTTTAAGACTTAGTGTCAATGAAAAAGGGGCAATTGATAAAGAAAATTTAAGAGTCCAAACAAGAAAATATTATCAATATAATCATCAAGGGAAATTGCCTACTTTAGTGTATCGAACCCAGCCTGAGTATTTACGAAGTCCCAAAGGAGATACTTCTAAGAAAGGACGGATTATTGAAGTATTCGAAACTACGAGTCCGTATGACTTTTTAAAAAGTAAATATAAGAATACTACTCCAACAAGTAGAGATTTAAGATTATTAGAAAATCTTATTGTAGATTTAGAATTAAAACCAGCCGTTGTAAATGTTTTAATTGATTATGTATTAAAGAAAAATAATAATAAGTTAAATACCGCCTTTGTAGAAACGATTGCCGGACAATGGAAGCGTTTAGGAATTGAAACAGCTAAGGATGCAATGGAAGTTGCTGAGAAAGAACATAAAAAATATGTCAACAAATTAAGTAAAGTAAGTAGTAAACCAGTGTCAAAAGAAATGCCTGTGTGGTTTGATGAGACCATTGGCAAAGAACAAATGAGTGAAGAAGAGGAAAGTGAACTCGCTAGTATTTTAGAAAAATATAAAGATTGAAGGTGAAAAAATGGAAATTGCGTATCGAAAACAAGACCAAGATAGATTAGAAAAAAATTTTTTAGAAGCTTGTAAAAATCAAGAATTTGTCTCTTTAATAAAAAAGGTTGGACTAACAAAAGAAGAAGCCCAAAAGAAAACTTCTAAATTAGAAGAAACCATCAATGAGTTAAATCACTGTAAAGAGTGTAAAGGACTTTACGAATGTAAAAATGTGTATTTGGGACATGTAAGTTATCCTCAAAAAGAAGAAAATATGATTCATTTTACTTATCTTCCTTGTCGTTATAAAAAAGAAGAAATAAAACAACGAAAAAGTGAAACCAAAGTAAATGAACAAGCGAGAATGAAAGATATTGATGTAACTGATAAAAAAAGAGTGAAAGTAATTAAATGGTTAGATAAGTTTTATGAAAAATATGATTTTTCAAAACCATTAAAGGGATTATATTTACATGGAAATTTTGGTTGTGGAAAAAGCTTTCTTATTGGAGCATTATTAAATGAATTAAAAGAGAAAAAAAATGTTAGTACCGAAATGATTTATTTTCCAGAAATTTTAAGAGAACTTAAAAGTGATTGGGAACTATATGAAGCTAAGATGCATCATTATGAAACAGTTGATATTTTATGTATTGATGATATTGGTGCCGAGAAAGTAACGGACTGGAGTAGAGATGAAGTACTTGGAACTATCTTACAAACAAGAATGAACAGAAATTTGACAACTTTCTTTACATCAAATTTGACAATGGAAGAATTAGAAAATCATTTTTTAGGAAAGCAAACGATGGAAGACAAAATAAATGCTCGAAGAATAATGGAAAGAATCAAGCAATTAACCGAAGATATGGAACTCATTAGTGAAAATAGAAGAAAATAACACTTATGAGTTCTTTTTTAAGTTTTGAATTTCTTGTTCCATTTTTTGCAATGCTTTGATAATCGCATCCATTTGGGCATTACTATTATTTATATTGGTATTTTGCATACGACCTTGAATCAAAGCAATTTGTCCAGCATAAGCAAGAAGATAATCACCTACTAAAACAAGCCAGTTTCCAATTGTGTTTGCTTCATTTGCTGTAAATTCGGGACTAATGGCCGCGCCTACTAAAGTAGCAGAAAGAGCATATACTTGAGGGTCGATATTGGGAGGAAAAATAAAAATCGCCTCCTTTTTATTAAAATATATGAAGGAATGAAAAAATATTGAACTTGGTTTTTAGAAAGACATATACTACCATAGAAAGGTGGGTATTATGGAGAAAAAACTATCTTTATTAAAACCCCAAGAAACAGGAAAAATTAGTAAAATATTTTTAGAAGAACCGAAATATTTAAAAGGCTTTTCCTTGGGAATTATAAAAAATAATCAAATAAAATGTATGTATCAAAGTCCTTTTCAAAGTCCCATTTGTTATAAAATCAATGGATGTATGTTTTCTCTTCGAAAAGAAGATGCCGATGATATTTTGGTGGAAGTATGAAAAGAGTGTGTTTGATTGGAAATCCCAATGTCGGAAAATCCTCTTTATTTAATCTTTTAACGAAAAAAAATCAACATACAGGAAATTGGACTGGAAAAACAGTAGAAAATGAATATGCGCATTTTTGGGCAAATAATGAATTATGGGAAATTGTCGATTTGCCGGGAACTTATTCTTTAATTGGCGAAAGTAAAGAAGAATGTATTGCGAGCAATTTTGTTTTGGAGAATCATTATGATGTTGCTTTTATCGTAGCAGATGCAACCAATTTAGAAAGAAGTATGAATTTAATATTAGAAGTTTTAGATGCAACAAAAAATTGTATTGTTATCTTAAATTTAATGGATGAAGCCAAAAAAGAACAAATTGAAATTGATACAGAACAATTATCTACTTTATTAAAAGTACCAGTGATAGAAACAAGTATGAAAGAAGAAACGGGAATGAATGAATTATTCACACTTCTAAACAATTTTTCTTCTTCTCCTATAACAATTTCTCATTCTCCTAAAATAACACATTATTTGGATTGGATTTTACCCAAAATGAAAGAAGCAAACACAGCTTTGGCTTTTCGTTATTTAAGAGAACCAAATCTTATTTTGCATGAATTAGAAGAAAAAGAAAAAACAATTTTAAAATTTTATCAACACTATATTACTCAAACAGAAATATTAGAAAGTTATCATGAATTTGGCAAATCAATACTAAGGGAAACATATAGTCGTAAAAAATATCAAGAAAAAAAAGAAGATAAGTTTTGGAATCATGTCTTTGGCAATCGTTTTCTTAGTTTTTTTACTTTATTTCTTTTATTATTTGTTTTATTATTTTTAACCATTTATTTATCTAATATTCCTTCGGAGTTTTTATTTCAAATTTTTCAAAAATTAGAACCATTCCTTCAAAACCTTTTCTTTTTTCTTCCTTCTTCTGTAAAAAATACATTCATCTATGGGGGTTATCGAACACTTTATTGGGTTGTCTCGGTTATGTTACCACCGATGATGATATTTTTTCCTTTATTTTCGTTATTAGAAGATTATGGATTACTACCAAGAATTGCCTTTCAATTAGATTATCCATTTTCAAAATGTGGTTCTTGTGGAAAACAAAGTTTAACGATGTGTATGGGTCTAGGTTGTAATGCGGTTGGAGTTACCGGAGCAAGAATCATGGAAAGTAAAAAAATGCGCCTTTTAGCGATTTTAACCAATGTTTTTATGCCATGTAATGGGAGATTTCCCGCCATGATTAGTATGATTGGAATGTTTTTTGTAAAAAATCATTCGTTCTTAGGAAGTATTTATTCTGCTTTTATCTTAGTATGCATTATTTTATTTGGAATTTTTCTTACTTTTTTCGTTACCTATATATTAAGCAAATGTATTTATAAAAAAGAAAATCCGATGTTTCTATTAGAAATGCCATCTTTTCGACGACCTAAAATTTGGCAAACGATAAAAAATGCTTGGAAAGAAAAAGCTTTCCATGTCTTAAAAAGAGCAATGATTGTTTCCTTTCCAGCTGGAATTTTTATTTATTTAATCGCAAATATTATGATAAATGGTTCTTCTATTTTTGAGATATTGATTACAATTTTTAATTTTTGGGGACCTTTTTTTGGAGTAGATGGTGTCATATTGTTAGCATTTTTATTAGGATTACCCGCGAATGAAATTGTTATTCCTATTTTATTATTAGGTTATACGAGAGGAGGAATGTTAGTAGAATATAGTAGTGTGGCTAGCATTAAAGCTATTTTACTACAAAATCATTGGACAATTTCGACAGCAATTTCGTTTCTTATTTTATCTTTATGTCATTTTCCATGCGCAACAACTCTTTTAACGATAAAAAAAGAAACAAATAGTTTGTTTTATACGGTATTAGCTTTTCTCATTCCTACATTTCTAGGACTATTCCTTTGTTTTCTTTTTCATTTATGGGTATAAAAAAAAATAAGTTCAAGTGAGCTTATTTTTCTTCTTCAATAACTTTTTTTTCTTTCTTTTTTTCATCTTTTGTTGGCATTTTTTCAGAAATTTCCATTAATCTTTTATGAATCATTAAGATGAGTAAAGCACTTTCAAAAACAAGACGAGCGACAACATTTCCTACAATTAATACAACAATGAAAGCAATCACACTAGTCGAAATATAACTGAAGGAAGAAATTGTGATATAAATTGCTACAAAAAGATAACAAATTTTTAAAATAGATTCTAAAGACATTACTTTAAAACTTAAAAAATCATAAATCTTTTTGGTTGTGCCTGTATAATGTTCGGCATTTTTAGGATTTAAAAATGTAAAAAATAATACAATTGCAGCACACAAAGCAACTAAAATACTAACAACTGTCCAAACGCTTGCATCATTAATAGATGATGTAGTTCTATACAAATCAGTATTGTAATACATAAATACAAGAACTCCTTTCTAAAAATATCTTATCAAATTCTATGAGTAAAAACAATAAAAAATACAAAACTTTTACACAATAAATAGTTCTTTTATACATTTGTAAGATGTGATATAATAGCAAAATAAATATTTCTAAAGCAAAGAAAAATATTAATAGAAAGGATGCCTTTTCATGAATAAAGTTACACATAATTTAGCAACGATTTGTTATTTAAAACAAGAAGATAAAGTATTAATGTTAAAATTTTATAATAAATGGAATAAAGTGTATGCTCCACCGGGAGGAAAATTAGAAACAAACGAAACTCCTTTGGAGTGTATTTTAAGAGAATATAAAGAAGAAACGGGACTTACTTTAATCAATCCGAAATTACAAGGAATATCTTACTGGAAAGACCAAGAAGAAGGAATTATTTTTGTGTATGTTTGTGAAACCTATGAAGGAGTATTGGGTGGAGATAATCTTGAAGGAAAATTAGAGTGGACCCAGTTAGAAGAATTATTAAACTTAAATCAATTTTCTCAAAATAAAATTTTTACTCCTTATCTTTTTCAAGAACAATTATTTGAAGGAAAATTTTTATTAGATGATGAGTGCAATGTATTAAAATATACAATGCGTAAAATGTAAAGAAAAGAGTGTTGATATGAAAACAATCATGGTAGATATGGATGATGTAATTACTTATGGAAAATTTACTCAAATACTAGAAGATTATCTTGGCTATAAACCAAATTATAAAAGTTTAAAAGGGTATTATGTACAAGATTTATTAAAAGAGAAAAAAGATGATTTTTTTCAAAAATTTAAAGATATGAATATGTATGATGGAGCAAGACTTTTACCGAATTGTTATGATGTGTTAAAAAAATTAAGTGAAGTATATGAAATTTATATTTGTACGGATTATATATGGCGAGAAATTATCGAGTATGCTGGAAATAATTTGAAAAATAAATATGATTTTTTATATCATAAATTAGATTTTTTAGATCCTCGTAATTTTATTTTTTCTTATCATAAATCACTCATTCAATGTGATATTAAAATAGATGATAAAATAGAGCATTTAAGTGGAGCAAAACAAAAATTATTATTTACGGCGTATCATAATAAAAATATGAGTGAAGAAAAGTTAAAAGAAGAAAATGTAATTCGTGTCAATAACTGGAAAGAGATTGAAAGACTTCTTTTAACAAAAGAAAAATAAATATAAAACTTTTATTGCGGACTAACTCATGATATAATACTACTAGATTTGGTGGTGATAAAATGGATCCATTGGATGAGAATGAAGTAGAACCTGAAGAAGTGAAGGAAGAAAATCAAGTGCCTGTTGAAATGGAGTTAGAACCACCAAAAAAAGACTTAGTTGCTGAAGGTAGTAAAAAATTAATTCAAAAATTATTAAAAAATCCATTTGTACTAGGATTTAGCGGATTATTTTTGTTTTTATTATTTTTAATTTTTTTAAGTGCTATTACAGAATCGAATGAAACAAATAATATTCCTTATAAAGAAAATGTAGGGTGTGAAAGTGTAACAGTTACTTATGATCCTTATAATGAAGAACAAGCAAGTTCTAGTGAAACTATGGATTTGGAAACTTATGTTAAATCAGCAGTGTATGAATATTCAAAAGATATCAAAGAAAAGGTAGATATGCAAAACTATTATTATGCTCTTGCTGTTGCGGTACGAACAGAAGTTATTGCGAATAGTTGTAAAATTACCTACCGAGATAAAAAATTAAGTAAATCCGTTCCAAGCGATAAAGATATAGATAATGCTTTAGAATTATCGGAAGGAGTTATTTTAACAGATTTAGAGGAAAATATTGTTTCTTCAAAAGTAAGTGATTTTTGTTGGAATCAAAAAGAAGAACAAGAGAAAATGGAATATCAAATTTATCAGGCCAATCATTTTCCAGTTCCCATTTCTTTTATTGAAAGCAATTTAGCAAATGAAGTATATAAAAGTTGTCAATGTAATTATAAAACTTCTGTAGAAGAAGGAGATTGTGATGCAGAACTTTGTTACGAAAAATGGGTCATTGAAACAGATGAGGAAACGGGAGAACCCATTTTATGTGGAATGGCTTGGCGACATCAAGATGATACTACTGGTTATAGTGTGTTAGGGTCTTATTATATTTTTAGACAATATGGAAGAGATCATAAAGGTTTGTTAAGTTACTTTTTTGGAAATGATACCAAATATATGACCATTAAAAAAGGAAAAGTGGAAGATACAACTTTGGCGAATCAGACCAATTGTTCTGAATTTAGTTTGACAACTACTTCTTTAACCAAAGAACAATTTATTGAAAAAGTGAATCAATTTCATTCGAGTGAATCGGCTTGGAAATTGTTCCAACAAAATGCTGGAAATATCTATGATATTGCGATTGCCAATCAAGCGAATCCTGAGATGATTATGGTAAGGGCAAATTTGGAAGGGTTTTCTCCTGGGGGTTCTACTTATAATTATTTTGGAATTAGATGTTATAATGAAAGTCCTGAATCTTGTGAACATTATAAATCCTTTGATGATGGTATATTAGGGTTTATCAAGGCTATCAAAAAATATGAATCTTTTGAACAGATGTATAGCAGTTATGCATATTTAGGAGATTATTGGTATAATCCTGGAAGTTGGGGATTAGGTGGATGTGCTTATGCCCATGAAATATACCCAGATGGTTTGGATTCTTATGTTCAAGATGCTTGTTCAGAGGCTAGAAAAGGAAATTGTACTAAGAGCAATAAAAGTATGTGTGTTGTAACTAGAGAAGAAGATCGAAATGCCTACTATCGTTATCAAGGAAGAAAAATGACCGATATGCGAGAAAGAATTTTTGGAATTTCTTCTGATAGTTGTACAAATAATACGTTAAATTATGGAAAATGTACTATTTTTAATCAAAGCGATCCAAGATGGAAAAGTGAACAACTAGGATTTGGTAGTTCCACAATGGGAAATGCTGGATGTGCAGTAACTTCTGTTGCGATTGCCCTAACATGTACTGGAGAAGTAACCGATAGTAATTTTTCTCCTCAACTACTAAATGAACGTTTAAAAGCAAAAAATGGTTTTAGTGGTTCATTAATTTATTGGGACAATGAAGCAATTCGTGATTTTGTACCAAACTTTAATTTGGGAAACACCTATTCGATTAGTGCAGTAGATTCTATGGAAAGTAAAATTGAAAAATTAAAAACAGGGTTAGAGCCTAATAGAATTGGAATTGTTCATTTAAATTCCACTAGTGCAGGACATTTTGTAGTATTACAAAAAATTAATGAAGATAGTCATACCATTTCGGTTTTAGATCCTGCGGGGGGAAAAACAAATACATATTCACTTATGAATGTCGATGGATTTAAATACTATACATATTAGAAAGGAAAAGAAAAATGAACAAAAAAAATATCATATTGATTAGTTTACTTGTTTTATTTTGTATTGGCTATGTTGTATTGTTTTATTTTCTATCAGGAAATCAAAATAATTCGGAAGGGTATATTGTGGTATCAGAGCTTGGCGGGTATTATTGTAAAGCCAAAAATTGTGCTTATAAAAACGTGGAAGATATGAATTTAGATGGAAAAAATATAGAGGTATATCAACAAAACGAATCGTTAGGAACTTATCAACTTGATTATGTAGAACGGTGGAATTTTACCGAAAATGATTCTTGGAAACCTATTTATGGGGATTTCTTAGGAATCGATACTTCTTTAAATGCTCAGATATTTCCCTTTCAATATGAAAAATTAAATGAAAGCGATTATGAACAAATCCAAAAATTATTAAAGGGAGTTACATATCAAACGTTAAATCAAGATTATGCTTATGTGTATGATATTGACCAAAATGGAGTGATGGATCGAATCGTTGCTGTTTCCAATCAAACGGAAGAAGAAAAAAATGAACAATTTTTCTCTTTGTTCTATCTTGTTCTCAATGGAAAAGTAATAGAAGTGTATAAAGAATTTAGTGAAGAAGAGTACACATTGCCATTTTATCATCTTTTTAGTTTATTTCGTTTAGATGAAGAAAAGAATGTTCGAATGATTGTAAATAAAAACTATTATGACCAAATGGGAAGTCCTTCTATGATTATGTATCAAATAAATAAAAATAGTGTCAAAGTAATTGTAAAAGATTCGTTAGAAAATACGAAATAAAAAAGTTTTTCTTTTTTCATAAAATATTGTATAATAAGACAAGTAAAGAGGAGGTTTATGAATGAAATTTCGGGTAGATAAAAAAGATTTTATTATATTTATTATATTTTGTATATTTTTACTTTATTTATGTGCCATCGCTGTTCTTAATTTTTCATCTTTTGCGAATGATGGTACTTTTTCAGGGTTAAATCCATTTCCAGCATTTTCTAAAGATTATATATTGCTTACTTTATTTATGTTTGGAATGGCTTTGGTAATTATTTTTTCAAGTGTATCATCTTATATATTTGATAGAGATAAAGGTTCTAAAAAATTATTAACAATTGGTGATAAAGAAGAGAAAGGGTATTCTAGATGGGCAAGCGACAAAGAAATGAAAAGTGATCGCGGTGTTGTTCATGTTATGAGTACCGACCAATATGTAGAAGGTGCTGGAATACCTTTAATTAATGATGGAAAAAATTTATGGGTAGATAATAGTGATTATCATACTATGGTAATTGGTTCTACCGGTTCTGGTAAAAGTGAGAGTTTAGTAAAACCAATGGTGAATTTACTCGCGAAAAAAGGTGAAAGTATCATTATTAATGACCCTAAAGCAGAATTGTATAAATATTGTGGAGATTATTTAAAAGAACAAGGGTACAATATTATTGTTTTAAACTTTCGTGATCCCGATTTAGGAAATTCTTGGAGTCCTCTTGCTATGCCTTATTATTATTTTAAAAATGGTAACATTGATAAAGCAACAGAACTTGTAGAAGATATTGCTAATAATATTTTAGTAGACCCAAAAAATAAAGATTCAGCATTCTGGGAAAAATCCGCCGCAGATTATTTCTCTGCTTTGGCAATTGGTTTATTTCGTGATGGAAAAGAAGATGAAATTAACTTTAACTCTATTAATGTGATGAGTACGGTGGGAGAAGAAAGATTTGGCGCAAGTAATTATATTAAAGAATACTTTGCTATTAAAGGAGAATCTTCTCCAGAATATATTTCTGGTTCGACTACATTTAATGCTCCAAGTGAAACCAAAGGAGGAATTTTATCAACCTTTAGACAAAAAATAAGAATTTTCTCTTCACGAGAAAAATTATCAGAAATGCTTTCTTATAGTGATTTTGATATGCGAAGTATTGGGGAAAAGAAAACGGCTGTATTCTTAATTATTCATGATGAAAAAACAACATATCATAGTTTACTTACTGTATTTATTAAACAATGTTATGAAACTTTAATTGAAGTTGCGCAAACAAATGGTGGAAAACTAAAATATCGTACCAATTTCATATTGGATGAATTTGCCAATATGCCTCCCTTACAAGATGTAGATTCGATGGTATCTGCCGCTCGTTCTAGAGATATTCGGTTTACTTTTATTATTCAAAACTTCTCGCAATTAAATGATGTATATGGTAAAGAAATTGCTGAAACATTAAAAGGAAATTGTGGAAATTTGGTGTACTTAATTAGTACCGAAATGGCGGCCTTAGAAGAAATAAGTAAGATGTGTGGAGAAGTAAAAAGCAAAGAAAAAGATAAAACTGCTTCAACACCTTTGGTAACTGTTACTGATTTACAAAAAATGAAATTAGGGCAAGTTATTATTAAAAGATTGAGAATGAATCCTTTTAAAACAAAACTTTCACCTGATATGAAAATGGATTGGGGAATTGAAAGAAAAGAAATGCCTTTTCCTAAAAGAGAGTTAAAACCAATTGCCACATTTGATATTAAAACTTATGTTTCAGAAACCAAAAGAAAACAAATGATGGAAAGTGGTGAACCAAATACGGGATTTAATCCATTTATGCCAAGTATGGGACCGAATCCATTTGGGTCAAGTCCAATGAGCAGTGGTGGTTTTGGAGCTATGAATAAACCAATGAATGATTTAATTCCTGGGCTTGATAAACCTGTTTCTAGTTTAACCAATGAAGAAATAGATAAAATGATTGCGGACATTGATAAAAAATTAAAAGAATTAGATGAAATGGAAGAAAAAGAAAAACAGGAAGCTAAGAAGAAAGAAGAATCTAAAATAGAATTACCAGAAAAGAAAGAAAAAGAAGAAATTATAGAACCAAAAATCGAAGAGAAAAAAGAAATGCCAAAACTTTCGATTGATATGGATTCTGTTATTATGAATGATAATGGAATTACCGATGATGAATTTTTTGATGATTTCTTTAATGATGATTAAAAAAAGTCCTTGTTTGGGGACTTTTTAATTTACTTTATTCGTTTTCTGTTTCGGTAGAAGTAGGTTCTTGTTCTTCTAAAGAAATGACTCCAACGGGACAAGCTTCAATCACATTTTGGGCTTTTTCAATATCAATATTCTCTTCATTAATTACATGAGATTGGCCATTATCATTAAAATCAAAATGTTCTGGGTCCATTCCTACGCAAGCTCCACATCCAATACAACCTTCGGTATTTACCACTAATTTTTTCATTTTTTCACTCCTTTAAATCATTATAACCATAAAAAATAAAGAAAATCAACAAGAACCAGTTTAAAAAAATGTCAAAATATGTTATATTTATGATGAAAGGATATAAGTATTATGAAAACAAGAATTGATAAATATGGAGAAGATGAAAGTTTTCCACCAAAAAGAGTTTCCAAAAATACTGAATTATACGAAGAAATCAAGAATTGTGAACTTGATAGTTTTGATATTGGAAGTAATGCCAAAGTTATTGCCGATAGTAATAATCAAATTGATATTGATAAACTAAAAGATATATTAGAAAAAAATTATCAAGAACCTCCAAAAAAAAGAAGTATGAAATTTGATTTTCCTGAAACCAATGATATTGAAACTTTAGATATAGAAGAAGAACCAAAAGAATACGATATTAATACTATTTTAGAACAAGCTAGAGAAGAAAAAGAAGAAGATTATCAAAAAGAAAGATTAAAAAAAGTAAGAGATACTCAATATGATATTTTAAAAAGTTTAGAAATTGAAGCTAAAAGTAAAAACGAAGAAAAATCGAAAGAAGAATTATTAGAACTTATTAATACAATAAATTTAAATGAAATTCAAAGTAAAAATGGTAAAAAATTACAAGAAGAAATAGATGATATGGACCCTTTAGATATTTTGACCGAATTAAAAGGGGATGATAATACAGTTGTAGAAGGTGCCAAAGAATTTACTGAAGAAATTCAAAAATTTGAAATTAATAGTTTAGAATTAAAAGGAGAAAAAGAACAAGAAGAAATTGCGGAAGCTTTAGATGAAACATTAGATAAATCATTTTATACAACTAATACTATTTTTACAGAAAAAGATTTTTCTGATTCTGATAATGATAAAGGAAGTATTGTTGTAAAGATATTAATTGTTGTTGTTTTTCTAGCCATTGTAGCAGGATTGGTTATTTTCTTAAATGAATTTTTGGGTTTAGGTTGGTTTTAATTGACTCGGGGGGGGGGTATGTGTGTTAAACTCATTCTAGGAAACTAGGGTGATTTTTTTATATGAAATTAAAAAGATTTAAAGATAAAAATCCAAAAAAAGTAGGAATCATACTATTTACAATCAGTTGTATATTATTAATCAGTGGCGTAATTTTATATAGAACCTTTGCTATATTCGAGGTAAACGAAACACAAAATATGATTGAAGGAAATATACAAGATGAAGGCGACATTAGATTCATGGTATATATAGATGATGTCTTACAGAAAGATGTCCCAAATAAAGATAGTGGGTATTCCTTAGATACTAGTACTAGTTATTGTGATAATGGCGATTTAATTTCATGGGATGATGAAAATTGGGAAGTAAGGCTTAAAAATATAAGTACCACCAAAACAAAATGTTATTTAAAGTTTAAACAAATCTATAAAGAAGAAACATTAAATGGAGCCATACCAGATTTAGGAAATGGAAGACTTATTCCAGTAAAAATAAGTGATACAGAAAAGCCAAGTGATGTTACAGAATATACAAATGCTGGAAATAAATATGGAGGAAAAGTAACTAAAGCAGATATTACAAGTGAATGGTATAACTATAGTAAACAACAATGGGCCAATGCCGTGATACTTAAAGATGGTAAGGTAGATAATTATCAACCAGGAGATGAAATAAAAGAAAGTGATATTGAAAGTTATTTTGTATGGATACCAAGATATAGATATCAATTAAAGTTTGATGAGGCGACATATAACAAATATACAATTGTAGAAGATGTTGAAAGTGTTGCAAATATAGATAAATTTTATGAAATACATTCTAATCTAGCAACAAATAGTGTTTTTGAAATTACATTTGAAACAAAAAATGAAGGTATAAAAACTGGAAGTACAAAGGAAAATTGGATTACTCATCCAGCATTTTCCTCATTTGATAGTAATGGTTTTTGGGTTGGAAAGTTTGAAACAGGGTATAATGGTGCAAATAGTAAAGAAACTGCTCAGATAAACAAACAAGAAGTAGAAAATGTTATTATCAAACCAAATATATATTCATGGAGATATATTGATGTGTCAAATGCTTTTTATACTTCATATACATATCAAAGAGACTTAGAAAGTCATATGATGAAAAATACCGAATGGGGAGCAGTAGCTTATTTAACTCAATCCATTTATGGAAGATGTCCAAATAAAAGTTGTAAGGAAGTAAGAATGAATAATTCGGAAAATTATATTACAGGAATGAGTGCAAAATCTGCTCCTACCTGTGGTTATACAAACTCTAATGAAACTTGTAATCACTATGAAACAACTGAATTAAATAAAGATGGAGATTTTATAAATAGTTATTACAATTTTGATAGTAAAGAATCTAGTACAACAGGAAATTATTATGGAATATATGATATGTCTGGTGGAGCATGGGAATATGTCATGGGAGTCATGCAAGGAACTGAAAATGGAACAACATCTCCATCAAGTGGAAGAAGTAAAACATATAATTCAAATTTTAAAGGACCATATAGTTGTCCTAAATGTGATGGTAACCAAGCAACTGATAAAGAAAATACTACAGGAAGAGAATGGCCATCTTCAAAATATTATGATTTATATGATTATAAAACAAATAATCAGGAATATCAAAGAGGTATTTTGGGCGATGCAACAAAGGAATTTGGGCCATTTTATCGTTTTTCATATCAAAAAACAGGCGGAACAGGACCATCTCGATATGTGGGAAGTTATAATGCAAACTATGCATCTTTTGTGTATTCTAGTTTTCCATGGTTTCTACGTGGTGGCACTTGTAATTATGGGAGTGATGCTGGTGTTTTTGCTTTTGGAATTGGTTATGGATGTACTGGTTTAGATGGTGGTTTCCGTATTATATTAACACCATAATAAATAGAGATAAAAATAAATATTTATGGTACAATTATACTAATTGGAGATGATAATATGAGATTATCGCAGTTATCAAATGATAAAATTTTGAGTGATGAAGAAATTCAACGAATTGTTTATGAAAATATTAGCGATAACGGTCATAATACTAAATATGGATTAGTTTTTGGAAATAGCCTGTTACTAAAAGAACGAGTAACCGCGGCTGTTGAAGCATACAAAAAAGGAAGAATAAAAAAAATAATTTTTAGTGGTGGAAATAATGGAATTAGTAATCAAAATCAAGATATAGTACCAGAAGCAATTAAAATGAAAAATTTAGCAATACAAATGGGAATCAAAGAGAAAGATATTTTGGTAGAAGATAAATCTAATAATAGTTTTGAAAATGTAGATAATGTTTTTTCAATGATTGAAAGAATAGATTCTATTGCTATTATAACAAGTGAGTTTCATTTGAAAAGATGTATGGCAATCATAAAGAAAAAGTTTCCTAATATGGAAATAATTTTGATTCCGGCTAAAGATGGTTTTTCTGACAAAGAAAATTGGTTTTTATCAGATAATAGTTGGAATTCGGGAAGAAGTTTGGCTACTTATGAAGCAAGCTTATTAATTAAGTATGCGAAAGAAAACAAAATCTATGATATTGATGTGCCTTATGAATAATTTAATAAATATTTTTCCTTTTGTATTTTTTCTTTTTTTGTTCAATATGATAGTAATAAAGTCTTTGGTATTTTAGGACTTTGAAAATAGAGAAAAAAATGGTAAAATATGTTTGTTATGAACAGGAGGTATTCTATGTTAGAAATAAAACATATCAAAAAGGAATACAATACCGATGGTTTTTGCCAAAAAGCTTTAGATGATGTAAGTGTAAATTTTCGAAAATGTGAATTTGCTAGTATTCTAGGGCCTTCTGGAAGTGGAAAAACAACTTTTTTAAATATTATCGGTGGATTAGACCATTATGATTCAGGAGATTTAATCATTAATGAAATTAGTACGAAGAAATTTAAAGATGCTGATTGGGACAGTTATCGAAATCATCGTATTGGTTTTGTTTTTCAAAGTTATAATTTAATTACACATCAAAGTGTTTTAGCCAATGTAAAACTTGCTTTGACATTATCAGGAATTTCTAAAAAAGAAGCTACGGAAAGAGCTAAAAAAGCGTTAAAAGATGTAGGACTTGAACAACATATCAATAAAAGACCAAATCAATTATCTGGGGGGCAAATGCAAAGAGTCGCGATTGCAAGAGCCTTAGTAAATGACCCTGAAATTATCTTAGCGGATGAACCAACAGGAGCTTTAGATAGTGAAACCAGTGTACAAATAATGGATGTTTTAAAAAAGATTTCCAAAGAAAAATTAGTTATTATGGTAACGCACAATCCTGAATTGGCAGAGAAATATTCAACAAGAATTATTACCTTAAAAGATGGGAAAATTACAACTGATTCCAATCCTTATGATGGAAAAATAAATACCAGTGAAGATTTAGAAATCAGTAAAAAGAAAAAGAATAAAACCAAAATGAAATTTTTTACGGCTTTGAATTTATCTTTTAATAATTTAATGACAAAAAAAGCAAGAACCATTTTAGTTGCGTTAGCGGGTTCCATCGGAATTATTGGAATTGCCTTAATTATGTCTGTTTCCACAGGATTTCAAAATTATGTAGATTCTATTCAAGAGGAAACAATGACTTCTTACCCGTTAAGTATTAATCGAGAATCAGGAGATATTACTAGTGCATTACTTTCCTTACAACCAAGTGAAGAAAATAAAAATACCAATATCGTTGTAGAACAACAAAATATTTCTTCCATGTTAGGAAGTGTCAGTTCGAATGATTTAAAAAGTTTTAAAAATTATTTAGAAAAAAATTATGAAAAAGTATCTAATGATATTTCTAATGTAAAATATTCTTATAGTATTAGTCCTAATATTTATACTATTGATGTTACGAAAAAAATTGTAAAATTAAATCCAAGTAATTTATTTACTTCTTTAGTAGGTTCTAATAGTCTTCTTAGTTCTACTTCTTCTATTTCTTCTGTGTATTCCGAAATGGTAGATAACACAAGTGATATCGAAAACCAATATGAAGTGTTATCAGGAAGATACCCGAAAAATTATGATGAAGCGATTATTGTTTTATCAAGTAAAAATGAAATTTCTGATTTACTTTTATATTCTTTAGGATTAAGAGATAATGATGAACTTACAAAGATGGTAACGAGTATCATGAATGGAGAAACTACCGACATTAAAAATGAACCATTAAAATTTACTTATGAAGAATTAATGAATGTCGATTTAAGAGTTGTAATGCCTTCGGATTTCTATCGATATAATAATGAATATAATATTTATGAAGATATGAGTGCCAATGAAGAAGTATTAAAAAAAGCATATGATGAAGCTTTAAAATTAAAAATTGTGGGAATTGTTTGTCCTAAAGATGGAACAATGAGTTCGATGGCTTTAACTCCAGGAATTAATTATACTTCGGAACTTACCAAACATATTTTAGAATATGCGAAAAATAGTGAAATAGTTAAAAAACAATTGGCGAATGAAGAAATTGATGTCTTTTCTGGAAAGAGTTTTACGGATACGAATAAACAATTTGGTTTTGAATTTAGTGATTTAGTAGAAATTGATACCAATTTATTACAAAGTGCTTTTGGAGTAAATATTGATGCGCAAGAAATGCAAAAAGAAACCGAAGGGTATATGACAGAAATTGCTAGTAAAATTACTACCGATATTACTCCTGCAAAAGATGTATTTACGAAAAATTTAAATACGTTTACCAATGAAATATTTACAGAGATAGATAAAGAATTTACTTCTAATGATATTAGTTCTATTGTAAATACTTATTTAAGTACAAAGGATGTAGAAGATGCTCTAAATAAAATGGAACAATCTTATGTAATTCCAAAAGATACTTTTAAAACAACGTATCAAGGATTATTACAAGGATTACTAGAGGCATATATTGCAGGTTACAATGAAGGAATGAAACTTTTAAATCCAGCTTATGTAGCAGATGAAAATTCAAAAGTAGTTATTATGGATGAAATAAAAAAACAAGTGATAGATGCATATCTTTCTAGTGCGTTGATTTTGAAAACGGAAGAAAAAATGGCTAGTGTTATGACTGAGACAGTTATGAAAAAAGATATATTAACCAAAGTAGGGGAATTAACAACTAATTTTTCTAATTCTTTAGCCAATGCTTTTCATGTAGATGAACAAAAACTTATGTCCGCATTTAAATTAAAATATACGGAAGAAGAATTAACTAGAATTATTTCTGCGATGATGACAAGAACAGAAGCTAGTGCTAATTCCAATTTATTATCTTTAGGGTATCAAGATATTGATGACCCCACAAGAATTTCCTTTTATTTTACTAGTTTTGATGGAAAAGAAAACTTTATGAATTTCTTAGATCATTATAATGATAGTGTTGAAGAAGAAAAGAAGATTTCTTATAGTGATGTTACGGGAATTTTAATGGATTCTGTCAAAATTATTGTCAATGCTGTAAGTTATGTTTTAATTGCTTTTGTATCTATTTCGTTGGTCGTTTCTAGTATTATGATTGGCGTGATTACTTATATCTCTGTTTATGAAAGAACGAAAGAGATTGGTATTTTAAGAGCTATTGGTGCATCAAAAAGAAATGTATCTTCTATCTTTAATGCCGAGACATTTATTATTGGTTTATTATCAGGTTTATTAGGAATTGGTATTTCTTACTTATGTATTCCAGTAATTAATTCGGTATTACATCATTTTACTGGAGATATTCCATTATCTGCAGCTTTGGGAGTAGATAGAGCTATCATATTAATTATCTTAAGTGTTATTTTAACTTTGATTGGTGGAATTATACCAGCACGAGCAGCTTCAAAAAAAGATCCTGTGGAAGCCTTACGAAGCGAATAAGGAAAAGAAATCAGTTCTTTTCTTTTTTTCTGCCCATATAATGAAGTATGAAAGAAAAAATAAAAAAAATTCATTCTCTGAGACTTTGTTTCATTTTGATTTCTATTCTTGTCAATTTTATTTTTCTTTTTTCTTGGTTTAGTAAAAAGGCTACTCCAAGATTTACCCGAATTGCTGAATTAAAAATAAATGAATATATCGCCCAGACAACAAGTGATTTTAAAGTTTTAGTGGAAAATAATTCTAGTTCTCTTTATAAAATTGAGAAAAAGTCTAATGGAGAAATTGTTTCAATAGATTATGATATGGAAAAAGTTTATGAAATGGCTGATAAACTTACTTCTTCTTTAGAAACAAATTTATTTTCTTTTGATAACTTAAATCAACAACAAATGGAACACAAAGACCGAAAAATTATTTTATATTTACCAATCGGAATTGTAAGTGATTCAGTTTTTTTATCACAATTAGGTCCTAAAATTCCTATTATGATTCAATTTATTGGGTCTATTTTTTCTAATGTAAAAACTAGAGTAAAAGATTATGGCATTAATAATGCTTTACTAGAAGTTTACTTAGAAATTAAAATTACATATGAAATCTTTACACCAATTACCAAGAATGAAAAAACGTTTTCTTATGAGCTTTTATTAGATTCTAAAGTGATTCAAGGGACTGTTCCTAATCTTTATGGAGGGTATTTAGAAAGTAAAAGTGCATTTTTTGATATTTCCTTTCCATAGATTTTGTGATATGATGATACTAGGGTGAGTTCTATGATAGGTAATCCATTCATAAATGAAGTATTATCAAAAGCAATAGAAAATTATTTAAAATATAAAGATAAACCAGAAGAACCTATTTTCTTTTCTTTTCCAGTGCAAGTAATTAAAACCCTTGTCTTTATTTATGGTGAATTAGATATTATCAATCCTTATATCACTCATAATGAACACAACATGGGGGGATTTAATAGTAATTTATCTAAATATGGATTTCCTTTAGAGAAAGTAAATCATTTTAATCAATTATTTTTAGAATTTCAAAAAGAACTTCAAGAGAATCAATTTCCTAATTTGGCTGTTATTCAAATACAAAAATATTTAATTGATATGTATTTTGAAAAATTACATACGATGCATAAAAATGGTGAAGATGAAGAAGCATTTTGTAGTTATTTATATTTAGAAAGTAATCAAAATCCTTATATTATAGGGGATCGTAATCGCTTTATCAAAGATCCAAGTGAATTAACCAAATATTATCAAAGTGTATCGTTTGAAAAAAAGCATGAGTTTGCGTTAGAAGAATTAAGAAGAAATACGTTAATTCCGGATGCTTATTTGTTATGTGGTTATAATTTAGCACAGATAGAATCTTTAAATGATGTGGATTTACGAAATGTAAATGCTCAAATATATCAATTTTTTAAAGTAGATGCGAGTTTACCAGACCGAGATGAAATTTTACAAAAAGCTGTCAATTATTATCGAAAATATGGAAATCGGATTACAAGCGGTAATGGGTATGTTGACTTTTTACTATTTGCAAGTATTTTTGCAACGGCTATTTTCGTGGCTGTTTTAATGATTTTTTATTAATGATTTGGGGGAAAAACAATGAAATATGTAACACTTTTAGAACAAAAATATTTAGTAATGAAAAATGAACGAGATGCTTTAGATGAAGAAGAATTGAAAAATAAATTTACGGAATATTTTTTACCTTTTGATTATATTGTTGGGGATTATGCTTATGGAAAATTACGTTTAAAAGGGTTTAATAGTAAGACAAATCCTAACTTTAAAGAAATTAATGATATTGATAAAGTAGAAGAATATCTACAAAACAATTGTGCATATCAATGTAAATATTTTATTTTAAGCAAAGAAAAAGAAGAAAAAAGAGGAAAATGTGTAAATTAGTAAATTAGTGATTGCATGTTTTTCTTATTTTTGTTATAATCGTTTTAGAATAGCGAGGGAATTATTATGAATGAGAAAATAACGCTTACAAATCCAAATGGAGAAAAAGAAGAAAGAACTGTCGTATGTCATTTTAAATCTGTTAGTGATAGTCGTCCTAATATTAAAAATATTCCAATTTTAGTAGTAGATAAAAATGAACAAAATAATGGAAATGATGTATTAGAGTTTTTTTGGGAAAAAGATGGTCTTTATCAAGCAATTAATGATCAAGCTGCTTGGAGTGAAGTAAAAGGAATTTTTGTGAGTATGATAAAAAATACAATAGAAGTGGTAGGTGTTGAATAATGGATAACATTATTTATTTAAATAAAGTAGAAGTAAATCGCGCTATTGCTACAGGAACAAATTTAGCAGTGAAACCTGAGCAAAAATTAGCTGTTCAAAATTTAGCGAAAACATCTATTATTACTTTTCCAAAAACTGAAGCTCCAGCTGAAAATGTAACTTTAGCTCCTGAAGTTACGAATGAAGTTCCTGCTCCTTCAGTAGAGCAACCTCAAAGTGTACCAGAAGGACAAGCTCCTACTAATGCAGAACCAACTGCAACTGATGTGGTTACACCACCAGTAGCAGAAGCTCCAACAGAAGGTGTAGCTTCCACTCCTGAAGTTACGAATGAAATTCCTGTGACTCCGGTAGAACCAGCACAAACTCCTGATGCTGTTGCACCTGCAATGGAAATGCCAAGTGTTCCGACTCCAGAAGAGGCACCAACTACAGTAAATGAAATTCCTACTCCTGTTACGAGTGAAGCACCTGTAATGGATGTTCCAACCGCGATGCCTGAACCAACAGCAGAAGTTCCAACTACTCCAGTTATGGACATTCCTACAGCTCCAGTAGCAGAAACTCCAACAGAAAGTGTAGCTTCCACTCCTGAAGTTACGAATGAAATTCCTGTGACTCCAGTACCTCAAAGTGAACCAGAAGGACAAGCTCCTACTAATGTAGAACCGGTTATAAATGAGGAACAATCCGGAGTAGAAGTAGTAGAGAATGAAGAAAGTATTACGGCAAAATTAGAAAAAGAATTGCAAACGATAGATGATGAAATTGATGCCAAAATTGTGGAATTAAATGAAGAAAGAAAAAGAAGACATCAAGAAGTTGTTCAAAAATATGGAGCTGAAATAGAAGAAGCCAAAAAGAATATTATTGATTTTAAAAGTAGAGCAGAGGAACATTTAAAAAATGCTCAAGCTGCTGAACAAATTGCGATGATGGCCAAACAAAATGCGGAAGCAATAAGTCAAAATCCAGTCATGGATTTACCAACTCCTCCTACTGATGCACCTGTAATAGAAACTCCAAGTAATGAAATGACTTTAAATTTAACAAAAGAAGCACAAGCTGCTTAAAGTTTAAGAAATAATCTTAAACTTTTTTTCATATAATGAGGTATGAAAGAAATTATTTTATATGCGTATCATTTGGATGTTGAAATTTTAGAGGAACAAAAAGATTATGTAGTTTTTCAAATAGATGAAATTACTTACTATTTTACGAAAGTAAAAAGAACAGAGCAGGAATTTCAAGAGTTAATGATTGTAATGAATGAATTATTACAAAAGAATGTTCCTATTTTTCCTTTTGTGTTAAATCGCGAAGGGAAATACTTAACGGCAGTTGATAACAATCTTTATGTTTTAATGATGGTAACAGACCCTTTAAAAGAATATGGTTTATTAGATATCTTAAATTTTCAAAAAACTCTTACTTTAAATACCAATAAAAGTTCTTTATACCGTAATACATGGGCTACTTTATGGAGTGAAAAAGTAGATTATTTTGAATATCAAGTTCATGAAATGGGGAAAAAGTATCCGATTATTTTAAATAGTTTTAGTTATTATGTAGGCCTTGCTGAAAACGCGATTAGTTATGCAAAATTTACGGAAAGTCATATTCCCAAACCCGTTCATTTACCGATTGTTTTATCACATCGTAGAGTAAAATACCCTAATATAAGATTAAATTATGCCAATCCTTTACAATTTATTTTTGATTTAGAAGTAAGAGATGTAGCGGGTTATATTAAAGATATGTTTTTTAAAGAAGAAGAAAATGCGTATATTGATTTAGAAACGTTTTTAAAACTTAGAAAACCAGATTTATATAGTTTATCTATGCTTTATGCTAGACTGATGTATCCTTCCTATTATTTTGATATTCATGAAAAAATTGTAGAATATCATGCTCAGGAGGAAGAATTGTTACCTATGATTGATAAAATCGACCAATATGAAATTTTTTTAAAAAAAGCTTACTATTTATTTCGTCAGTATGCCCCGATAGAGCCAGTAATGTGGATTATAAAAAAAGAATCATAACGATAAGTTAATGACTCCTTTTAAATCAGGAACTTCTTCTTTTAAGAAAGCTTCTATATTATCTTTTAATGTAACATCTTGAAACCCACACATAGCACATGCACCAGTAAGTTTTACATATAAATAATCATCTTCATATTTTATAAATTCAATGTCGCCACCATCCATATTTAAAAAGGGGCGAATATCATCTAATTGTTCTTTAATTTTTATAATTTTTTCCTCTTCGGTCATAAAATCTTCCTTTCCTCTTTATTATAAAATGAATCAGAAGGGATGTAAAGAACAATTCAATAAAGGATTTGTTATGAATCGTAAATTGAATTTTAAAAATAATTTTGATACAATAAAATAGAAAGTGATGTAGTAATGAAGAAAATTTTTAATTTTATAAAAAATTATATGGTATATATTCTTATTTCTTTTGTTGTTTTAGTGTTACCTTTGCTGTTATTTGTTCTTTGGAATATTTTTTTTGATGTGTTAAAAAAAGAAATTATTGTGGAATTAGGAACGGAAGAACTTACTGAAGAACTCTTTTTTAAAGAGGGTAAAATTCCTAAAAATACTACGTTTATTACCGATATTCATAGCTTAGATTTATCTAAAGTTGTTGATTATGAAGTAGAAATTAAAATAGATGATAAAACGAAAGTGAGTATTGTACATATTAAAGATACTACTCCTCCCAAGTTAGAAGTAAAAGAAGTTTATGCTTATACCGATTATGAGCCAAAAGTAGAAGATTTTGTTGTTTTGCAAAGTGATTTTTCTAATGTTACTTTGGAAATAAAAGAACCAATAGAAATTAATGAACTAAAAGATTACCCTGTTACTATCGTGGCCAAAGATGAATGGAATAATATAACTGAAAAAGAAACTATTTTACATATTGGGGTTGTGAAAACTGAATTAAAGTTGGAATTAGGAAGTACATTAAAAAAAGAAGATTTTTTATACAAGCCTGAAGAAACAATTCAATTAGATGAGGAAAAATTAGGGGAAATTAATAAAAGTGGAGTTGGAGAGTATTTTATCACAGTTATTTATGAAGAAAAAGAATATTCTTGTAAAGTGATTGTAAGTGATACTTTGCCACCTGAAGTAACCCTTAAAGATGTATCAATTTATGATGATGAAGAAAATGTTACCAAAGAAAAATTTATTGAAAGTGTAAAAGATGCGAGTGAAGTAACAACAGAACTTGTAGGAGAAATTACATATCATCAAATTGGGACACAAGAACTTACGATTGTCGCGACTGATGCGTATGGAAATAAAACGGAGAAAAAAGCCAAATTAAATATTGTTAAAGATACAACTCCACCCGTGATTTATGGTCTTTCTAATATGACTGTAAATAAATATACCCAAATAAATTTTTTAGCCGGAGTAAGAGCAGTGGATGAAAAAGATGGGACTGTAAATGTTTCAGTTAATTCTGGTAATGTCAATGTCAATAAAGCAGGTACGTACTATGCAACTTATTCTGCCAAAGATAAAAGTGGTAATACCAAAACTGCTTCTAGAAAAATTGTCGTAAATCACGATCAAAGTGATACTATGGCTTTGGTAAATGAACATGCAAGTAAAGTGGGAAATAGCATTGCAGAAATAAATCAATATGTGAAAACGAAAATTGGGTATAGTAATTCATGGGGAGATAATGACCCAGTATGGTATGGACTTACGAATTTTCGAGGAAATTGTTATGTTCATGCGATGGTATATCAAAAAATATTAGAGAAAAAAGGCTATCAAGTGCAATTAATTTGGACTACCGACCAATCACATTATTGGAATCTTGTATATACAAATGGAAAATGGTGTCATAGTGATTCTACCCCAGGCAATAAACAAGAAGGAATTATTTGTGCTAACGATGCCGATAGAATTGCTATGTTGCAAGGAAGAGATTGGGATCATTCTAAGTGGCCAAAAGCAGAATAAAAAAACTTGCAATCAAAAGAAAAAACATATACAATACATTTAGGGGAGTGTAAAAAATGAAAGAAGAAACTTATTTTACGCAACAAGATTTTCTAGAAGTGTTAATTCCATTATTAATGGAGAAAAATATTAGAAAGATAGAAGAGGAAAACTTAGAAAAAAAATTATATGATTATCGGTTAAATCCAAGAATTCGAACATTATTTGAAAATTTTCGTTTTGAAGATAAAAAAGTGATTTTAACTGAGGGAATTGAACAAGAAGTTTGTGACCAAAGATTAAAAAGAGAAAATGATTTATTAGTGTTTCAATATCCTAGTGAAGTGGATTATAAAAAAATAAAAAAGTATTATGGGGAATTTGGTGTGCGAAGCATTCATGAATTATCAGAAGATTTAAGTAAATGTATCAATTTAGAAATCAATTACCCTTATTTAAGAATTCATCGAAATAAACCTGATGGACAATTTGTGATTGTTGATGGAATGAGTGAAAAATTACATCAAGGTTGGAATATTTTAACGGATGGAAAAATTGGCATTGTAAAGGATGTTTCTTTAGCATATCGTTCGGTAGCTTATGATAATCCTCAAAAAGAAAATGATTGGATTCGGTTATATGAGGCCAAAGCGATTTTATATTCGGTTAAAGAAGCTTCTTTTGTTACAAGACAAGGTTATGTAAATGATGAAACCAAAAGAGTAGAAATTTATACCAATGTGGAAAATAAGGATGCTTTACAAGAAATTGTCCAAGAATCTTTTCAAATACATGCCAAAGAAAAACCGTATATTAAAAAAATAGAAAGGAAAATTCGATGATAAAAGAAAATGTTACAACTTCCTTTACGGAATATCGGTTTGTAATTTTGTTATTTTCTTTGCTTTGTGAAGAACAAGTTCATCATATTCATTCTGTTGATTTAATGCATAAATTATTTGAATATCAACAAAATCCTAAGTATCGTTTTTTATTTCAAAATATGAATTGTAAAAATCAAATGATTGATTTAGATAAAGGAATTCAAACTGAAAGATTTTTATTTGGACCTGTAACTTGGAATATATATCATCCAGAAAAAATTCGCTTGCATTATCATAAAGAAGATATAGATTTTACTTATTTAAAAGAGGAACTTGGTGAAGAAGGCGTTCAAAAAATGCAAGAAATGGTGAAAGATTTAAGTAGATGTTTGTTATTAGAAGAACAAAAAGTGGAATTAGAATTACATCGAATAAATCCTAATCATGGCTATATTATGGCAATGTCTCCTTCCCAACAAAAGGGTTGGAATTTAATTACGGATGGAGATATTTTTTTAGAAAAAGATGTTTCGCAAGAAATGCCTCATGTTTATTTTCCTTCCATCGTAGATAAATTTACGCATGAGCAACTTCTAAATCTCAAAGCATATTTATATCAAGTACAAAATGCTACTTTTGTAACAGAACAATCTTTTTATAAAAAAGACCGAAAAAGAGTTGTCATTTCTACTTTAGAAGAACAAGAAGAAACGTTAAATAACATCATTGCGAAATCTTATCTTCCTTTTGAAGAAAAAGAAACACCACAAGCAAGAAAAATTATTTTAAACAATGTTTAAGAAAGGAGTTATATGGCTGCATTTTTACATTCGATTCGAATGTCTTTTCTTTTTTTTCCCTTAGTTGCATTATTTTTTACGTTACCTTATGTAATATGGATGTATCATAAATATGGTTCGGTAAATTTTTATCGTTCTGTTTTAGTGTATTCTTTCTTATTATATTTATTAAGTTCTTATTTTTTAGTTATTTTACCTTTACCTAAAATGGAATATGTGGAAAGTTTAACAAGACCTTTTTATAATTTAATTCCATTTCATTTTATATCAGAAATTTTAAATATTTCCACATTTCATGTAAGTGATTTTGCAAGCTATTTTCCAACTCTTAAAAATCCTGTTGTGTATGAAGCCATTTTTAATATTTTTTTAACTGTTCCTTTTGGAATGTATCTTCATTATTATTTTCGATGTAATTTTAAACAAACATTAGGGTATAGTTTTTGTTTTAGTTTATTTTTTGAATTAACGCAATTAACAGGATTATATTTTATTTACCCCAGAGGATACCGAGTGTTTGATATCGATGATTTGATATTGAATACTTTTGGAGGAGTTGTCGGCTATGTTTTAGGGTTTGTTTGTCAAAAAATATTACCTTCTAAAAAATATATTGATGAAAAATCTTATGAAAAAGGAAAAAGTGTTTCTTTGGTAAGAAGAACGCTTAGTATGATAATAGATTTGACTTTGATAAGTATTTTATATTTAGGAATTTTATGGACAATTAGAGATACCGTTTTATTTTCGAAAATTTTTGCTGCGGTTCTTTTTATTCTCCTATTCGTAATTTACTTTGTTTGGATTCCTTTAAAAAAGAATAAAACAGTTGGAATGAGTATCTTAAAATTAGAATTTACTTCTTCTTTTTCTAAACGTTGGTATCGTTATTTAGGGTATTATTTTTGCTTTTTCTTAGAATATATTTTCTTTCCATTATTCCTTCTTTTATGTCTTTTATATTTTAAGTCTCAAATGGATGTTATGTTATGGGAATATGGGATGATTATTTTAGGTGCAACATATTTATTTATTTTAATTATTAGTATGTTGAAACAAATTTTTCATGTGGAAATGTTTAATGAATGGTTTACGAAATTGTATATAAAAAGTAGTATTATTTCTTTATAATGTTTTTTAATTCTTTGATAAAGATGGAAGGACTTTTTTTCGAAACGAGTAAATGAACATCTTCTTTGGTTCTAGTTAAGGCAACATAAAATAATCTTCGTTCTTCTTCATAAGGAAAAATGTCATTTTGTTTTACCAACGAAAGGATTTTTTCTTCTTTTAATTCACTAGGAAATCCGTATGGTCCTTTTTCTAAATGTAACATAATTACAATATCACTTTCTAATCCTTTGGCAGCATGGATTGTATAAAACCGAAAAGTTTTATGGGGAAAAGTTTCAATTAAAAATGATTTATAAAGAGCAAAGTCTTGATGATTTCTTCCTAAAATCATGATTTCTTTTTCATTGGGTATTGTTAAAATAATGTTTTTTAAAGTTTCTTTTTCGTTGGTTGTTTCCCATATTTTAATGGGATTTTCTTTGCTTTTTAAACTAGTTAAATTTTTTTTCATTTGATAAGGATTTTTACATATAAAAGTATTGGCTATATCAATTAAATTTTGGCTATTTCGATAAGTCATGGTAAGAGAATATATTTTTCCTGTTGGAAAGTATTCTTTAAAATGTAAAAATAAATCTAAATTACATCCTGAAAAACGATAAATAGATTGATAATCATCTCCTACAGCACAGAAGTGGGCACTCGTTTGACATAAAATTTCATTTAAAAAATGAAATCGTAAAAGAGAAGAATCTTGAAACTCATCTACTAAAATATATTGATAAGATACTAAATTAGGGGTTTTTGATAGTACTTGGGTAGCTAACTTTAGCATATCATCAAAATCTATTGCTCCAATACTTTCTTTTTCAGTTTGATAAAGAGTATGAAGTGTATATAAAAGAGTAAGAGTATCTTTGGTTGCTCTTTTTTTGGTGGAAAACATGGAAACAAAATCTTTTTTTTCAAAACCATTGGCATAAAATAAATGAAGAAATGTAAGTAAAGTTGTTTTATACGTAAGGAAATCTTTGGAATGAATGATTTTTTGATAATTGAAAGAATTATGAAGGCACCCAAAAGAAAATTTTCGGAAAATTATGTTTTTTAAAGTGACATTTCCCATACATTCGGAGGCAAAAAATTCATCGGTAATTTTTTCAAGGGTGTTTGGAGGGGTAATTTGATAATATGTATGGGCTTTTTCTAAAATCGCCAAAGCAAGTTTATGAAAAGTAAAACAGGGAACGTTTTTTTTGGTATTTTGTTCAATTACTTCTTTTAAATGATTGGTAGCTTCATTTGTAAAAGAAATGCAACAAATTTGCTCAGGTTTTATTTTTTTCACTTCTAATAAATATTTTACTTTTCCTACTAAGGTGATTGTTTTTCCCGAACCTGCTCCTGCTAAAATCAAAGAATAACGAGCATCTTCTAAAATAGGTTGTAATTGTTCTATAGATAAAGGTTGATTATTAATTGTAATTTTCATAAATACCTCTTTTCTTAAAAATAGTATTATACGTTGTTGCAATTAAAAATTTTGTCGAATTTTGTCTTGTCATAACTTTACATAATTTTTATGAGTTTTCCTTTTTTAATTTTCTTTTTTTTGATATTCTTATAGTAAGAATAAGAAAGAGGGATGTGTGTGAAAGCACCAAAAGTTATGGAGCATATCAAACCAGCTCACATTGGCTGTAATAAGGAGGACATTGCGCCCATTGTGATTATGCCGGGAGATCCGCTTCGAGCTAAGTATATAGCCGAGAAATACTTAGAAAATGCTAAGTTAGTGAATGAAATCAGAAATATGTATGCTTATACGGGAGAGTATCAAGGAAAAAGGGTAACAGTGATGGCTCATGGAATGGGCATGCCAAGTGTTAGTATTTATGCGTTTGAATTATTTTATTTTTTTGATGTGGAAAAAATCATTCGGATTGGAACTTGTGGGGCATTAAAAGAGGGGGTAAATGTTCCCGATTTAATTATTGCCAGTGATTCTTATACCGAAGCGAATTTTGCCTATTCCTATAATGGCGATCCTACTCACCGAGCATATCCTAGTAAAAGTTTAACAGAACATATTTTAGAGGTTGCCAAAGAAAAAGGATTGAAATACCACTTTGGGTCTGTGATGTGTACGGAACAATTTGGGTTTTATTCTGATAATGAACATGTGTTAAAAAGAGTTCCTGAAGATATTGATTTATATGGCGAAGAAATGGAAACCTTTGCGTTATTTCATATCGCTGATAGTTTTGAAAAAGAAGCCGCGGCAATTCTTACTGTTGTAGATAGTAAATTTAGTAGTGATTTCTTAACTCCGGAAGAACGAGAAAAATCATTAGATACAATGATTACTTTAGCACTTGATAGTATAATATAGAAAATATTCTTGAAATGTTCTTGAAATTTCCGAAAAAATCTCATATAATACTTGTAAAGCGAAGAAGAAAGAGTAGTAATAAGAATCTTTTTGAAAAGAGAGTTTGGGGTAGGTGAGACCAAATCAAAAAGACTTATGAACTTACTTTTGGATGCTTGTAGGAGTACTCTCCTTTATCAAGAATAAGTAAAAATTAAGGTGGTACCGCGGGGTATGAATCTCGTCCTTTTGGTATTACCTTTTTTATTTGGAGGAGTGATATGGAAAATATTAGTTTTTGGTGGAATGTTATTTTTTTCTTAGTTGTTTTCTTAATCATTTATATCATTATATATTGTTATAATTTAAGAAAAATCAAAAAGAAAAAAGAAAATACGATGCTCGAGTATCATTATTTAATAAGTAAATTTCATTTAGATCCAGAAATATTAAAAGCTCGAAAAGTCATTTTGGTAATCAGTATCATAGATGCTTTTATTATTTCTTTTGTAACTACGTTTTTGTCAGTAGTAGAACTTTCGATTTTCTGGCAAATAATGATTGGGTTTGTCCTTTTAGTTTCCCTCATTTATGCTTGCTATGAAATTTATGGTAGATATTTAGTGAAAAAAGGATTTCAAAAAAAGATAAAAGAAAGGAAAAAGAAAAAATGAATTTTAAAGAAGTAGAACAAAAATGGCAAAATTATTGGCATGAAAAGAAAACATTTGAAGCTATAAATGGAAGTGAAAAGCCTCCTTATTATATATTGGTGGAGTTTCCTTATCCTAGTGGGGCAGGACTTCATGTAGGTCATGTAAGAAGTTATACTGCTCAAGATGCTTTGGCGAGAATGAAAAGAATGCAAGGTTATAATGTGTTGTTTCCAATGGGATGGGATGCTTTTGGAGCGCCAGCGGAACAATATGCTATAAAAAATCATATTCATCCTAAAGAAGCTGTCAAAGAAAATATTAAAACATTTAAAGGTCAAATGGAGTCTTTAGGATTTTCGTTTGATTGGAGTAGGGAGTTTTCAACTACAGATCCAGAATATTATAAATGGACACAGTGGCAATTTTTACAATTTTATAAACATGGGATGGCTTATAAAGCAACCGTGCCAGTCAATTGGTGTCCAAACTGTAAAAGTGTTTTATCTAATGAAGATGCTGCTGGAGGAGTATGCGAAAGATGTGGTTCTTTTGTAGAACAAAAAGAAAAATCACAATGGATGCTTAAAATGGCAAGTTATGCTGAAGATTTATTAGATGGTTTAAAAGATACCAATTTTGCTGAAAAAGTAAAATTAGGTCAAATTAACTGGATTGGAAAATCAAAAGGTGTCGAATTAGATGTAGATATTGTAGGAGGCGGCAGTTTCTCCGTATTTACAACATGTATTGAAACCATTTATGGAATTACTTTCTTTGTAATCGCACCAGATGGAAAATTAATTCAAGAATTAATGCCTAGAGTAGAAAACAAAGATGAAGTAATGGAATATATTGAAAAAACCAAACGAAAATCCGCGATGGACCGAACTGATTTAAATAAAGAAAAATCCGGTTGTGAAATCAAAGGAATCAAAGCGATTCATCCAATTACGAAACAAGAAGTTCCGATCTTTTTAGGCGATTTTGTCTTAGGAGATTATGGTACTGGAGCAGTCATGGCTGTTCCAAGTCATGATGAAAGAGATTTCGAATATGCCAAAGCTCATAACTTAGAGATGATTCAAGTAATTGATGGAAGAAGTACCGAAGAAAAAGCTTTTGAAAAACAAGATTATTTAGGAGTTGGATGTAAACTTATCAATTCTGAAGAATTTACGGGACTTACTGTGGAAGAAGCTAAGAAAGCTATTACGAAAAAATTAGTGGATATGGGTGTAGCAAGAGAAGTAAATAACTATAAAATGCGAGATTGGATTTTCTCAAGACAACGTTTCTGGGGAGAACCTATTCCTATGATTTATTGTGATGATTGTGGTTGGGTTCCTATGAATGAGGAGGATTTACCACTTTTACTTCCTGATGTAACAGAATATGAACCTACGGAAGATGGGGAAAGTCCTTTATCTAAAATTACCGATTGGGTAAATACCACTTGTCCAAAATGTGGCAAAAAAGCCAGAAGAGAAACCGATACAATGCCAAACTGGGCAGGTTCAAGTTGGTATTTCTTAAGATTTATGGATCCTCATAATACCAAAGAATTTGCTAGCATGGACGCAATGAAATATTGGGGAAAAGTAGATTGGTACAATGGTGGTATGGAACACACCGCAAGACACTTATTATATGCAAGATTTTGGGTTCAATTTTTATATAATATTGGACTAGTTCCTAATAAAGAAATGATTTGGACTCGTGTAAGTCATGGAATGATTTTGGGTTCTAATAACGAAAAAATGAGTAAAAGTAAAGGAAATGTAGTAAATCCTGATGATGTTGTCAAAGAATTTGGTGCTGATACGTTAAGACTTTATGAAATGTTTATTGGTGATTATGAACAAGATGCTCCATGGAATACTGATTCTTTAAGAGGATGTAAACGGTTTGTAGATAAAGTGATTCGTTTAAAAGATAAAGTAAAAGAAGGAGATAGTTATTCTCCAAAATTAGAATCTATTATTCATAAAACAATTAAAAAAGTTGAAAATGATACATTACATTTAGGATTTAATACCGCTATTTCATCATTAATGATTTTAACCAATGCTATGGAAGATGAGAGTAGTATTACAAAGGAAGATTATCATGTATTATTAACACTTTTAAATCCTTATGCTCCGCATATTACTGAAGAGTTAAATGAAAGTATCGGTTATTCTCCTATTTGTGAATCATCTTGGCCAGTGTATGATGATGAAAAAACAATCGACCAAGAAGTAACTATTGGTGTTCAAGTAAATGGAAAACTTCGTGGAGAAATTACGATTTCAAAAGAAGAAGAGAAAGATTCTATTTTAGAAAAAGCTTTCAATAATGAAAAAGTAAAAAACTTTATTGGAGAGAAAGAGATTGTAAAAACAATAGTAATTCCAAATAAAATAGTGAATATTGTTATTAAATAAAATATATTGTAAATGATATTAAAAAAGAGTAAAATAAGAGTATAAAAAAAATAAAGGAGGCCTCCAAAAGATGAAAAAAACTCTTGGGGGGGGGGTTATTTAGACTCCCAAAAAAATATTTATTTTTAGTCATTCTTATTTTATTTTTGTTTATCAGTAGTTTTTCTTATGCTTATTGGAAATATAGTGATACCCAAAATATATCAAATGTTGTAGGAACAAAATGTTTACAACTAACCATGCATAATGAAACTGAGGGAATTACTATTACAGATGCAGCCCCAATGAGTGATGAAAAAGGAAAAACTCAGGAAGGGTATACCTTTACCATAAAAAATACTTGTAATACCATAGCCTATTATCAAGTAAACTTAGAAGAAGAATTAGAAAACAATATAAAAAGATTATCAAATGAATATATCAAAGTAAGTTT
>CANQEG010000004.1 GCA_947594705.1 uncultured Bacilli bacterium
AGAAATGCTAGAAGAAATGCCAAATACTTTAATGAAATGAGTAAAGCAAAAACGATAGCATATGGAGAAGGAAAAGATGATGCAATTGAAGAAATTGCCAAATCTATGTTAAAAGAAACCTCTTTTGACATTGAAATGATATCTAAGATTACAGGTTTATCAAAAGAATATATTGAATCGTTAAAGAATGATCAATAATCTTTTTTTCATAAATTTACAATTTAAAACATCCATGATAAAATACAACTAATAAAAACTTAATTTAGGGGGAATTAAGATGAAAGAAAAGTTTTTAACCTTGGTTCAAATGAGTGAAACAGTATTTAAATTAGGAAATAAAATGATTGCGGAAAAAGATAACACGTTATATTTAGAACTATTAGAAGATGTTTTAGAAAAAGAATATGCCTTTTTAAATTCTTTTACTTGTGATGATGTAATGATTATGGAAAGTTATTTAGATCATACCTATCATTTTTATACCGAAAGAAACTTTTTTCAAGAAATAATGGAACATCATTCTTGCTCTTTAAGTGAGTTAAGAGCATATTATCTCTTTTATCGAATGGTGAAATATTATGATTTTCAATCTATTAGTTGTTTAAATGAAAAAGAAGCCCAATATTTTTCTCATCTAGAACACATTCAAAAACTTCAAAAAACAAATGCCTTATTTTCTAATTGGTTAAAAGAATTATTTTATGAATGTAGTTATCCCACCGAATACCAATTTCTTTTCATTAATAAAACGATGCCATATCAAGAATTTCAAAAAAGACAAAAAGTATCTATCAGTGAAAATAAAAAAATAATCGAAACTATTTTAAGAGAAATTTATGAACTTACTTATGCCATTGGCCAAGAAAATAGCAAACAGATAGAACAAAAAATATTTTTATTAAAAAAATTATGTAAAAAATTAAACTTTTATAAAAAAGATGGTATGAATAAAATGAAAGATGCCATAGAAAGTTTAATGCAAGAAAAAAAATTAGATGAGAATCACTTTGAATTATTACAAGAATTATGGGAATCTCTAGGATTTTCTTATGAAAAAGAATATTCCAATGAATTTATTGAAGAAATAGAACATAAAAAACTTACTTTTTATGAAATCAGTGAATATGAAAAAATATATCAAAAATTATATATCTTAAGTTTAAAAAAATGGGACAATTATGTACTATGGCAAAAATGTGAACCTGATTTACAAACCAAAATTTTAGAACAAATCAAAAATATTGAAGAAAAACAAAAAGCCGAGTTAAAAAAAGTTTCTCATTATGCAGATTTTTTAGATTATGTATGTAATGTATATGGATTAAATAGTGAATTATTACCATTTAATATATGTGAGTATGAAGAAATATTAGAAAATAAAGAAAATGAAAAAAGGAATTTAAAAGAAATGATTTCTTTGCATACGGTTTCTTTTATTGAAGAATATTTAGAATGGGATGAAGAGGAAGACCAAGAAGAAGATTATGATTTATTAGAAATGAAAAATGAAATTCCTTATCAAAAATTATTCTCCGTAATGGCTCGTTATATATTAAAAGAAATTTCAAAAAATGAATTTATTAGTTATTTAAATCAATTTCAAATACCTCATGGAAAAGAAATAGAAGAAGAGGATGATGAAGAAGATATTTCTTTAAATTTATACGCTATTAGTGAAGGAGAGTTAACAAGATTTTTTCTTGAAACCCAAAAATATATAAAAGAACACTCCGAATATCAAAAAGAATTAGAAAATATTTTACTATTAATAATTTATTTAGAACCAACGTTCTTTTCTTCCTTCATTTCTCATCCGGAATGTTTTAAAGTAAGTCCGTTTAAGGGCGAATTAAATGAAGAGGAAGAACAGAAATATTTACAAAATGCTGAAGAAGAGTTTAGATTATATCAAGATGAAATTGATGAAGATACCGAAGAGTTAAAAAAAGTCACGTATGAAATTTATGTCAAAAGTATGTTAAGTGTAGTAGCAACGGAAAAAAAAGAAAAGCTTTTAGAAACCTTTTTGCCCAAACCAAAAGTAAGGAATCGTAAAAAAACAAAATAAACTCTTTTTTTTTTGAAAAAAATTTAGTAAAATGAGTAAGGATGTTAGGAGTAGTTATGACAAATAAAGAATTATTAGCCAAAGAATTAGGGATTAAAACCTCCCAAGTAGAAGCGGTTTTAAAATTATTAAGTGAAGGGGCAACCATTCCTTTTATTGCCCGTTACCGAAAAGAAATGACAGAATCTTTAGATGAAGAGCAAATAAGAAGCATTGAAAAAGAATATGCGTATTTAGAAAATTTATTAAAAAGAAAAGAAGATGTCATTCGTTTAATAGAAGAAAAAGAGTTAATGACTGAAGAATTAAGAAGTCAAATTCTTCAATGTACCAAACTAAGTGAAGTAGAAGATTTATATAGGCCATTTAAAGAAAAGAAAAAAACAAAAGCAAGTGAGGCCATCAAAATGGGGTTAGAACCACTTGCCAAAAAAATTATGAGTTTCCCTATGAACGGAAATTGGGAAACTTTATTGAAGGGGTATTCATGCAGTGAAGAAGAAGCGTTAAAAGGAGCCAAATATATTATTGCAGAGTGGATTAGTGATAATGCTTATTATCGTAAAATTGTCAAAAATGAAATCAAAAGAAATGGCTTTCTTACCAGTAAATTAAAGAAAAATACCCAAGATGAAAAGAAAACGTATGAAATGTATTATGATTTTTCTGAACCAATATTCCATGTAAGGCATTATCGTATTTTAGCTATGAATCGTGGGGAAAATGCTGGGGTTCTTTCCGTTTCTTTAGAATTTGATAAAGAACTTATTTTAAATAAATTAAAAGAAAAGATCATGAAAAATCCAAATTCTTTTGTCAAAGAAGAAGTAATATTAGCTTTAGAAGATGCGTTAAAAAGATTGATTTACCCTAGTGTAGAAAGAGAAATTCGTTCTGAATTAACGGAAAATGCTGAAGAAAAAGCCATTTCTACCTTTCAAGAAAATTTAGAACATTTGCTTTTAACCAAACCAATTAAAGAAAAAGTCGTTTTAGGATTTGACCCAGCTTTTCGAACTGGATGTAAACTTGCTGTTTTAAATCCTTATGGCCAAGTGTTAGAAATTGAAACAATTTACCCTCATGAACCAAAAAACGAAACAGAAAAAGCCACCGAAATATTACAAAAATTAATTCAAAAATATCATGTAGAAATCATCGCGATTGGTAATGGAACAGCTTCCAGAGAAAGTGAATCTTTTGTTGCCAAAGCCATTTCGAAAACTAATGTAAAATATAATTTAGTTAGTGAAGCAGGGGCAAGTGTCTATTCGGCAAGTCCGTTAGCGATTCAAGAATTTCCTGATTTAACAGTGGAAAAAAGAAGTGCCATTTCTATTGGAAGAAGAATTCAAGATCCTTTATCAGAACTTGTCAAAATTGACCCCAAAAGTATTGGTGTAGGAGAATATCAACATGATGTCAATCAAAAAGAATTATCGAGTGCTCTAGATTTTACTGTTTCTAAAATTGTCAATGAAATCGGTGTAAATATTAATACGGCCAGTGGAAGTATCTTAAAATACATTTCTGGACTTTCTAAAAAAACAATTGATAGTATTTTAAATTTTCGAAATCAAAAAAGATTTACCTCGCGAGAAGAAGTACGAACTTTACCCGGTTTTAGTGATAAAGTATTTGAACAATCTATTGGCTTTTTAAGAGTTGTAGATGGAAGTAACTTTTTAGATCAAACGAGAATTCATCCCGAAAGTTATGAAATTACTAAGAAATTATTACAAGAATTACCCTTAGAAGAACAAGATTTTGGTAATCAAAAATGGCATGATGTCCTATCTTCTTGCAATAGTAAAGAATTGGCTCAAAAATTAAATACGGATGAATTTACCTTAAAAGATATCATTGAAGAATTACTTCATCCCGGCCAAGATTATCGTGATTCCTTAGAAGATGTCATTTTAAAAAGTGATGTATTAACAATAAAAGACTTAAAAGTAGGTATGGAACTAAAAGGAACTGTCCGCAATGTGACAAGTTTTGGAGCCTTTGTAGATATTGGCCTTCATGATGATGGACTCGTACATATCTCTAAAATGAGTAAAGAGTTTGTCAAAAATCCGAATGATATTGTCAGTGTAGGCGATATTATCACTGTATATGTTTCCAAAATTGATTTAGAAAAAGAGAAAGTCCAATTATCTATGATAAAAGAATAGTTGCCAAACTATTTTTTTAATTATGAAAAAAATTTTTTCCATTTCGACAAAAGATGACAAATAAGCTTTAGGATTCTTGTTTTTTTCATTTGATTAATGGTATAATGACTTAAAAGAGATGGAAGTGTTTTATATGAAATATAAAAAAATCTCAATTGGGTTCTTCTTTTATTTTACATTTCTTTATTTAGAAATCGCGTTTAAAATTTTGACCCATCAAATATTTTCAATCCATACATTTGTGTTTCCTCTTTGTTATACGTTATTATTATCTTGTTTATTTACGATTCTTTCCTCTTTTGGCAAAGAAAAAATAAATAAAATAATTGCTTTTTTGCTTCTTCTTTTTCTTACCGTTTGGACTTGTGCTGAAGTAATATTTAAAAATAGTTTTCATGTTTATTTTTCCATCGCGACAATTTTCTTTGCCGATCAAGCAATTTCTTTTTTCGATAAGATTTTAGAAATATTATGGAATAACATACTACCTATAATAATTTTATGGATTCCGTTTCTTTTCATAATTTTGCTGCAAAAAAGAATTTCGTTTGCGCCAATAAAAGTAAAAAATAAAATAGCCCTTCTTTTATTAGGAGTCATTAGTTATCTTTGTTTTTATGCATTTTTATTAGACCAAAATACATTGTATGCTTCTTCTTATGAATTATATTATTCCATGGATAACAATGCTTTAAATAAAGAAACGTTTGGAATGTTTTCGGGAACATTGATTGAAATGCGTAATCTTCTATTTCCTAAAGAGAAAGTATTATATGAAGTTCCTGTAGAGGAAAAAGAAGAACCTGTCGTATATGAACCTAATATTTTAGATATTCCTTTTGATACACTGATGGAAACTGAAGAAGATGAAACTGTAAAATCGATGCATGAATATTTTAAAAAAGATTTAGGAACGTTACAAAATGAATATACAAACTTTTTTTCAGGAAAAAATTTAATTCTCTTTATGGCCGAAAGTTTTAATGACATAGCGGTTTCAGAAGAACTTACCCCAACTTTATATAAGTTTACTCATGAAGGATTCCAATTTAAAAATTTTTATTCTCCGGTGATTTTAAGTACGATTGGTGGCGAGTTCCAAGAATTGACAGGATTATACCCTAATTTATCAATGCTTTCCAATGTTTGGCGAGGAGGAAAAAATGCCTTTCCTTTCGGTCTTGGCAAAGTGTTTCAAGAAAAAGGGTATATGGTAAAAGCTTATCATAATCATAAATATTATTTTCAAAATCGTGATGTATATTTAAAGTCTTTAGGTTTTGATGAGTATTTAGGGTGTCAAAATGGTTTAGAAAAAAGAATCAATTGTCAAAATTGGCCCGAAAGTGATTTAGAAATGATTCAGGAAACTACATCTGATTATCTTTCTAGTGAACGTCCTTTCTTTACATATTATGTAACCGTAAGTGGTCACATGAGTTATAATTTTACCAATAATAGCATGGCCATCAAAAATAAAGAAATGGTGGAAAATTTACCATATAGTACCGATATAAAAGCATATTTAGCGAGTCAAATAGAATTAGATAAAGCATTAGCCAAATTAATACAAGACTTAGAAGAACAAGGCAAATTAGAAGATACCGTAATTGCCTTGGTAGGAGATCATTACCCTTATGATATTTCCTTAGACCATATAAAAGAAATCGCACCTTCCAAAGATGAAACTATGGAAATTAATCGTAGTTACTTTATTCTTTGGAATGCTAAAATGGATTCTGTGAAAGTATCAAAAGTAGGAGGAAATATGGATGTTTTACCAACAATCTATAATCTTTTTGGAATCCCGTATGACTCTCGGTTATTTATGGGAAAAGATTTACTTTCTTCTCAGGAAGGACTCGTGATTTTTGCCGACCAAAGTTGGCGAAGTGATAAAGGTCGTTATTACGCAAGTACAAAAGAATTTGTACCATCAAGTGATATCATCCCAGAAGATTATGTTACGAAAACAAACCAATTGGTATCAAATCAAGTAAATTTAAGCAAACTAATTTTAGAAAAAAATTATTATAAGAAAGTGTTAGGTGAATAAATATGTGTGGAATTGCAGGATTTGTTGGAAAGGTGAAAAATCCTCAAAAAGTATTAAAAAAAATGACCGATCGCATAGCGCATCGTGGTCCCGATGATGAAGGATTTTTTGTGGAAAAAGAAGTGGCCTTAGGCCAAAGAAGATTATCTATTATTGATATTGCTGGTGGAAAACAACCCATGTTTACCAAAGATAATTCTCTTGTGATTGTCTTTAATGGTGAAATCTATAACTATCAAGATTTAAAAAAGGAATTAACGGAGTATCCTTTCGCGACAAATAGTGATACCGAAGTTATTTTGTATGGCTATAAAAAATGGGGGAAAGATGTAGTCAACCATTTAAGAGGAATGTTTGCCTTTGCTCTTTATGATTTTGAACAAGAAACGTTATTTTGTGGAAGAGATCCTTTTGGAATCAAACCATTTTATTACTATGAAAAAGAGAATGTATTCTTATTCGCCTCTGAAATCAAAGCCTTTTTAGATCATCCTAATTTTGAAAAAAAATTGAATGAAAGTATTTTATCTAGTTTTTTAACATTTAGTTTTACCCCTACAACAGAAACATTTTTTGAAGGCGTAAAAAGATTAGATGCCGGATGTACGTTAACTTTAAAAAATCATGAAATAAAAGTCGAAAGATATTATCACTTATCCTTTCCAATTAAAAAAGAAGAATATGAAAAAACAGTGGAAGATATTGGTAACATCATGAAAGAATCAGTAAATTATCACATGATAAGTGATGTCGAAGTAGGTTCTTTTCTATCAAGTGGAATTGATTCCTCTTATTTAGTAACCCTAGCGAAACCAAATAAAACGTATACTGTAGGCTATGACATTCCAAGATATAATGAAATTGATTATGCCAAAGATTTAGCTGAAAAATTAAATATTCAAAATATTAGTCGTAAAATTAATAAAAAAGAATATATGGAAATATTAGATAAAATTATGTATCACATGGATGAACCAGCCAGTGACCCAGCCATTGTCGCTTTATACTTTGTTGCCAATTTAGCAAGTAAAGATGTAAAAGTAGTGTTATCAGGTGAAGGTGCGGATGAATTTTTTGGCGGGTATAATTATTACCGGGAAGAAGTAGATATGTCTTTCTATAATAAAATTCCCTTTTTCATCCGTCATGGAATTTCCAAGTTTTTCTCTTTATTTCCGCCAATGAGAGGTATAAACTTCTTAGTAAGAAGAGGAGAAAAATTAGAAGATTCTTATATAGGAGTCAATAAAGTTTGGAGTGAAAAAGAAGTAAAAAAATTATTAAATATTCCAATTACTATAAAAAATAAAGAAATTACCAAACCTATCTATGATGAATTTAAAGAAGAAAGTAACATTGTAAAAATGCAAGCCATTGATATTCATTTTTGGCTTATGAAAGATATTTTACAAAAAGCAGACCGTATGACCATGGCAAATTCCTTAGAAGGAAGAGTCCCTTTTGTAGATAAAGAAGTATTTAAAGTAGCGTCTTCTTTACCATTAGAATACAAAGTTACCAAAGAAAACACCAAAGTAGCTTTGAGAAGTGCAGCTCAAAAAGTAATTCCTAATGAATCCTATAAAAAGAAAAAATTAGGCTTTCCTGTTCCTATTCGTGATTGGATGAAAGAAGATGATGTATACGAGATAATCAAACAATCTTTTGAATCTGAAATTGCCCAAAAATACTTTAATACGAATATGTTACTTCGGATGTTAGAAGATCACAAAAATGGGAAAAAAGATAATTATCGAAAAGTTTGGAATGTCTTTTGCTTTTTAAAATGGTATCAAGTATTTTTTCAAAATGAACCATAAAAAATCTTTGTCTAGTTTTGTCAAAACAGTTCTGTTTTGAAAAAAATTTGTTATACTTATAATGGTGAGGAAAATGAAAACAATATATTACTTATATATTTCCATTCTTTTCTTTTTTCTTTTTTTCTTTATGAGTATTTTTGTCATTAATGGAAGTACGTTTGGTTTTGATATGCCTATGTTTATCTGGATTCGTAGTTTTTCTGTTTTACCATTTTTTAAAGGCATTACCTATTTAGGTTCTACCTATATAATTGTTCTTTTACTAATTTTCTTTTGCTTGATAGTAAAAAATAAAAGTGATAAAAAATTTATGATTTCCATGATGATTTTTGAAGTATGTACCAATATGGGTTTAAAACTTTTCTTCGGGCGAATGAGACCTAATGTTCCAACATTTATTGAAGAAACAGGATTTTCTTTTCCCAGTGGCCATATCATGGCTTCGACAATGTTTTATGGATTATGTATTTACTTTCTTTGGCATTCACATCTTACCAAGTTGGTAAAAATACTAGGAACAGTGTGTCTAACTCTTTTAATTATTCTAGTGGGACTCAGTCGAATCTACTTAGGAGTGCATTATGCAAGTGATATTTTGGGTGGTTTCTTCTTAAGCTTTTGTATGTTAACCTTTGGTATATTTTTCTATGAAACAATGCAAAATTCTTGTCAAAAAAGAGTAAAGTATCATCAAAATTTGTGATAAACAAATAAAACCTGTGTATAATAATAATTATATAGAAAGGAAATGGAAAAATGAAAAAGAAAACTGCAGCAGCATTACTTGGAGGAACTCTTGTAGGAGCTGGCTTAGGAGTTTTATTTGCGCCTAAAAGTGGAAAAGAAACAAGAGAAGAATTAAAAGAAAAAGCCGAAGAATTATTAAATCATGTCAAAGAAATAGATGCCGATGATGTGAAAGAATATGTTGTTTCTAAAACAGAAGAAATTGAAGATGCCTTAAAAGATTTGGACAAAGAAAAAGCGTTAAAAATTGCCAAAGAAAAAGCCAAAAAAATTCAAAAAAGTGCCAAAGAATTAGTGGAATATGTGAAAGAAAAAGGAGAACCTGTTTTAGAAGAAGCAGCCGAATCAGTTCGCCAAAAAGCGATTGAAGTAACCAAAGGTGTCTTAGAAAAATTGGAAAAATAATTGCCAAAAGAAAAGAAATAAGATACAATGGAAAAACAAAGAAGTGATACAATAGGTATTACTTTTTTTAAAGGATGTGAAAAAAATTGGAAGAAAATTTTTATATGAAATATCAATATGCTGAGAAAATGTTAGAAGCAGAATTAGAAATACTGATTCATTCATTTGAGAAAAAACATGGCTATACCCCTGTGGAACATGTAAAAAAAAGAATGAAAACAGAAAGTAGTATTCGCAAAAAACTAGAGAAAAAAGGGTATGAATTTACCGAAGAAAATATTGAAAAACATGTAAGTGATGTTTTAGGATTTCGAATTGTGGTATCTTTTTTATCTGATGTGTATGATATTGTTTCTCTAGTAAGTCATTCGCCAAATATTATTTTAAAAGAACGAAAAGACTACATTGCAAGTCCTAAAGAAACCGGTTATACCAGTTATCATTTAATTGTTTTAGTGCCTATTTATTTAGAAAATATGGTGGAATATATTCCTGCTGAAATCCAAGTTCGAACCGTTGCCATGGATTTCTGGGCTTCTCTAGACCATAAAATTCGTTATAAATTTAAAGAAAGTATTCCTGAAGAAGTAAAAAAAGAAATGGAAAACTATGCCAAAGATATTCAAGAATTAGACCGAAAAATGTATTACTTAAATCAAATTATGAGTAAATATCAATAATGACAATAAAAGAAGTACAAGCCTTAATTCTTTGGTATCAAAAAAATAAAAGAGATTTACCATGGCGAACCACAAGTGATCCCTATAAAATATGGATTTCAGAAATTATGCTGCAACAAACAAGAGTAGAAGCTGTAAAAAATTATTATCAAAACTTTATTCAACAATTACCAACCATTGAAGACTTAGCAAAAGTAAAAGAGGACACGTTATTAAAACTATGGGAAGGACTAGGCTACTATACCCGAGCAAGAAACTTAAAAAAATGTGCCATAGAAGTAAAAAATCTTGGATTAAAAACGTTACCAAGTGAAGAAAAAGAACTAAAAAAACTTCCCGGAATAGGGGATTATACCAGTGGTGCCATTTTATCAATCGCATATCATAAATGCACTCCAGCAATCGATGGCAATGTCATTCGAATTCTTTCTAGGATTTATGAAGAAGAGCGAGATTGGAATCAAAAACAAGTGAAAGAAGAGTATACCCATCTTTTAAAAACTTTTATGACCGAAGAAAATGCCCGTGATTTTACCGAAGGATTTATTGAATTAGGAGCTATTGTATGTATTCCAAATGGCCTTCCTCATTGTGCAATTTGTCCTTTTGCCAAGGTTTGTAAAAGTTATCAAGAAAATAAAATGTTAGAATTTCCTAAAAAGAAAGAAAAGAAAAAAAGAAAAGTGGTGCATGTAACTGTTTTCATTTTTACCAAAGATGGAAAATACTATATTGAAAAACGAACCCAAAAAGGATTACTCCATGGTTTATATGAATTTTATTCTTTAGAAAAAAACATGACTGAAAAAGAAATCAAAGAGTATTTAAATCTAAAAAAAATACCTTATACGAAGATTCAATTCATAGATACATTTCATCATCTTTTTACACATTTAGAATGGGAAATGAAAGCGTATGTAATCACAACTTCGAAAGACAACAAAAACTTTTATTCCAAACAAGAATTAGAATCAAAATTTTCGCTTCCCACAGCATTTCGGAAAATCTTGAAGCATTTAAAATAAAAAAAACTACTTTAAAAGTAGTAATAAAGAAGCCAAAAATAAACCTAAATTAATAGTTACAAAAATAAGAATAGAAGCGTTGGTAAATCCAGCGTGTTTTTCTTTGCTTTTTTGAAGTTTTAAAGTATATTCTTCTTGTCTTTGTTGTTCTTTGGCTTTTTGTTCTTCTAAGGAAGGTAAAGCTGCAATCTTTTCAAATTTTTGTAATTGTTCTTCGTAATAAGGATTGGGTTGTTCGGAATTTAAATAGTTTAAAATTTCCATTTCATGTTCATAAGAAGCATAATGTTCTTGACTAATAGGAGGAGCAAATTCTTTGAAAGCTTGAATTTGATTCATATAAGAAAGAAATTCCTCTAATTTTTCTTTATCTACTTGAGTAGGCAAAGGATTTTCCATAATTTTTTTATATTCATTCATGCTTTCCATTTTGCAACTCCTTTTCTAAATCACGAATCGTAACAAATCCTTGCTGATTTTTAATTTCATTATAAATATTAATGACATTTTCAGGTTCATTGGTATCATAACGATACTTTTTATGATTAGAGTCAATCATGACCAAAAACTCTTTTTGACCATCATTTTTAATAGCAAGGGAAAGAAGAGTTGGATTTTTTTGTAATTCTAATTGGTCTTTGGCTAAAATTTCTTCGGCTTTTACATATAAGGAAATAATTTCGAAAAGTTCTTTACTAGAGAAAGTGGAATCATAAGTAACTTTATTTCTAAAAGTTTCATTATAAAGCATTTGAGGAAAATAAAATTTATCAATCGGAATACTTTTTCGTTCTTTTTCATCTTCATAAACAAGATTTTTTTCTTCTAATTTTAAATATTGTTGTAAATGAGGATTTTGTTTCATCCATGACTGTAAATATAAAATATTGTCTTTTAAAATATTTTCTGTCATTTTCAAAATCACCCTTATTCTAAAAATAAGTATATCATTTTTTTTAAATCTTTACAATTTTTTTTAAACAAATTATAATATTATTTGTGATGAACTATGAAAGAAAGTTTAAGTGTGGCCTTTATTGAAAATTTATCAAAGAAAAAAAAAGAACCAAATTGGATGAAGGAGTTTCGTTTAAAAGCTTATGAAACGTTTTTAAACTTGCCAAATCCCCAGTTTGGACCAAGTTTAGATTTTTCTTTTGATGATATCTTATATTATAAAAAAACTGAAACACCTAAAGATTCATGGAAAGATGTCAAAGAAGAAACATATCATACATTTTGTAAATTAGGAGTTGTAGATGCTGAAGAAAAATACTTAGATGGTGTATCGAATCAATTAGAAAGTGAAGTTGTGTATCATAAAAATAAAACGGAAAAAGATATTATCTTTTGTAGTACGGATGAAGCGTTACAAAAATACCCTGAATTATTTCAAAAATATTTTAATACATTGGTAAAATATGATGAAAATAAATATACGGCTTTAAATGGAGCGGTTTGGAGTGGGGGTTCATTTATTTATATACCACCTAATACAAAAGTAGATAGACCTTTACAAAGTTATTTTCGAATTGATACGGAAAGTTTAGGACAATTTGAAAGAACGATTATTATTGTTGATGAAAATTCTGAATTATCTTATATTGAAGGATGTACAGCGAGAAGTTATTCTAAAAATAGTTTACATGCCGGAGTTGTGGAAATCTTTGTTGGAAAAAATGCCAAATGTCGTTATAGTACCATTCAAAATTGGAGTACAGATGTTTATAATTTAGTGACCAAAAGAGCCATTGTGGAAGAAAAAGGCCAAATGGAATGGGTTGATGGAAATGTCGGAAGTAAAGTAACCATGAAATATCCTTCGATTATTTTAAAAGGGGATGATGCCGTGGGAAACTGTATTTCCATCGCGTATGCCAAAAAAAATCAAATATTAGATGCTGGTGCCAAAATGATTCATCTCGGAAAAAGAACACATAGTAATATTGTCAATAAATCGATTGCCAAAGATGGTGGAGTAGCAAATTATCGAGGAACCACAAGAATTACTAAGTCCGCTATAGAATCGGTCGCGACCGTAAAATGTGATACGATTTTATTAGATAATATAAGTAAAAGTGACACTTACCCTAAAAATATTGTGGAAAATAAATCAAGTCAAATAGAACATGAAGCTACAGTTTCTAAAGTGAATGAAGAAAAATTATTTTATTTAGAAAGTAAAGGATTAAGTGAAGAAAGAGCCAAAGAATTATTTATTTTAGGGTTTGTAGGAGATTTTAAAAAGGAATTACCAATGGAATATGCTGTCGAATTAAATCGGTTATTAAAAGAATAAGTAAAAAAAAGGCGACAAAAAAAGTCATAAAACGATTGTCAAAAAAGGAATTTCAGTGATATACTAAAAGAGAAAAAGAAAGGAAATGAGAAAATGAAAAGAAAAATATTATTATGTAGTTTATTAGTCATGGCATTTATGGGCAAAACAGTTCATGCCGGAAGTTATATTGCAAATGATTGGGAAACTTTTAAAGGAAGAACCAAAGAAGAGATTATCGAAAAGTATAATGCTGTTTTAGAAAACAAAGGAACTTATGAAGATGGTAAATCTTCTACGTATTATGAAGTTTTGGCATCCGTAAAATCTCCTTATGCAAGTGGAAAATTAACTTCTGATACACATAAAATAATGACTGAAATGACCAATTTCTATCGTTATTTAGTAGGTGTTTCACCATTAAAAGAAAGTTCTGTACATAGTGAAGACTTACAAGTTGGAGCTTTGATTCGAAACTTTGATTTTAATCATAGAGTTTCTTTAGCAAACAAACCAAGTGATATGAATGAAGATTTATGGAATCAAGGAGCAAACGCAACTCACAATATTCTTGCTTGGAATTATACTCCATTTGGTGCCATTACAGGGTGGATGAATGAAGGGTATAGTTTATCTAAAAAAACATTTGATACAACTGGACATCGCCAAGCTTTAATTGGTAAATCAGTTTCTAGTTTACAATTTGGGTATGCTGGTTCCATTGCTATTGGAAACATGGCAAAAAATGAAAATACGAGCGATTTGGCTTATACCGCTTTCCCTGCTCCTGGATTTATGCCTCTTAATTTTGTAAATGCTGGAAGTTCTGCTTGGAATATTATTTTAAATAATAATATTTTGAAAATTAATGACGCTTCTTCTGTCATTGTTCGGGTAACGGATTTAAAAACCAATACTTCTTATGATTGTACAAAAGAAAATAATAAATTACAAATAAGTGGCAATGAACTTATCTTTGTTCAACCAACACCAAAAAACAATAATTATGAAGATGGTTCTTCTTATAAAGTGGAAGTATTAAATGTAGAAGATATAAAAGCTCGAGCTATAGAAGATGCAACAATATCTTATACAATAAATTTCTTTGATATTACTAAGACATCTCAAGAAGAAAGTGAAGATACTCCTGAAAATAAAACTCCAACAACGGAAGAAAATACCAATAATACAAACAACAATGTATCTGAAGAAAAAAACACTGAAACAGAATCTACGGAAGTTGAAGAACAAAATCCTCAAACTGGAGATTCTCTTGGAACATATATTCTTCTTATGGGAACATCTTTGTTCATGTTAGGAACTGGATTCTTAATTACTCGTAAAAATTAAAAGAAAAAAAGCCTTAAAAACGTAATGTTTTAAGGTCTTTTTTTATATTCGACAAAATTCGACAAAAAAAGTGCTTAAAAATACCAATTTTCGTAAATTGGTGAAAAAAAGTCTACCAATTTTCAAAATTGGCTAAGCAGATTTTCAAAATTGGTAAAAAAAAGGGTGCAGATTTTCCAAATTTGTCATTTGCGTACCTTCTTTTTAAGTGGTTTAATACAGCCCATGAAAGGAGGGAAACTTTGATGAATCATGTAATTTTAGTAGGAAGACTTACCGGAAATCCTGAAATTGTCAAAACCGAAAAAGACACCTCTAAAACAGTGGTAACCTTGGCCGTCCCAAGAACCTATCGTAACCAAGAAGGCATCTATGAAACTGACTTTATTCGCTGTGTGTTGTGGAACGGAATTGCCGATCGAGCTTGTGAATACTGCAAAAAAGGCGACATTGTTTGCATTCGTGGTCGTTTACAGGTAAGAAATTACGAAACTTCGGAAGGCGAAAAAAAGTTTATCACCGAAGTAAATGCTGAAACTATCGCTTTTGTAAGTAGTTATCATCCGGAAAAAGAATGAAAAAAAATAATGAAATAAGAAGTTATTTCATACACTTTATTAGGTGAGTACATGAAAAAGTATGTAAAAGTTTTTGGAATTCTTTCTTTGTTATGTTTTAGTTTTTACTATACGGAACAAATCGCGAATTTTATGAAATCAAAAGATCCCATTTATGAGTCCATTCTTGTCAGTAAAAAAGAATACGAAACCGAATCTGTAAATGCGTATGTAAAAAACGAAACCATCATCCCCGGCTTAATGGGCGAAGAAGTAAATGTGGACAAAAGTTTTCGTAATATGAAAAACCTTGGATACTTTTCCGTCAAGGAACTTGTCTTTGATGAAGTGAAACCTGAAGTTTCCTTAAGTGACAACATGGACAAATTAATTTCCAAAGGAAACCCAGAAAAAAGAGGTGTAACTCTCATTTTAGCAAATGAAAACTATAGTACTTTCTTAGAAGAAATGGGAGTTTCCTACGCCTTTTTAACAACAATAAAAGATGTTGAAAAAGTAAGACACTATGGAATAAAAATTAATAATGATAGCACTTCTTATAAAGAAGTAGAAAAAAAATTAAAAAAAGAAAAAAGTTTATTTTGTTTTGTTCCTAAATTAGGCGACTATTGTAAAACTACAAATAAATATTTAATTGGAACTACCTATTCTTTAAACAAAAGTAACTTTGCCCAAAATTTAAATAAAATAGATGCTGGTTCGATTATTTATCTAGAAGATAATTTAGGACTTACAAATTTAAAAGTATTGTTAAATCAAATCTATTTTCGAGGACTTTCGATTTTAAATTTAGAAGAATTTGTAAGTGAATCACGTTCCTAATTGAAAAAAAAAGAATTTTCTGTTATAATGTTCTCACGGCAAAAAACTTTCTGATTTAAAAAGTTTATTTAAAAATAAAAGTTAGGAGAATTAATAATGGAAAAAATTAAAATTTTTAGTTTGGGCGGATTAGATGAAATGGGGAAAAATACTTATGTCATCGAAATCAATGAAGATATCTTTGTGTTTGACTGTGGAGTAAAATATGCCGAAGGATTCATGTATGGAATTGACTATATTATTCCCGATTATGAATATTTAATGAAAAATCGTAAAAAAATAAAAGGTGTGTTTATTACTCATGGTCATTATGAAAATATGGGTGCAGCATTTGATTTACAAAAATATATTCCCGAAATTAAATTTTATGCCACACATTATACCAAATTTGTTTTGATGGATTTAGGAGTAAAAGAAGAAAATATTATTGAAATTAAACCAAATAAAAAATTAAACTTTGATAATATTTCTATCTTTCCAATGCCTGTGAGTCATAGTGTTCCTGATGCTGTAATGTATTGTATCAATACTTCTCATGGAGCCATTTGTTATACGGGAGACTTTATTATTGACCCATTAATGTGGAAAAACTATGATATGGATTTAGGCAAAATTGCCTATGTTGGAAAACAAGGAGTATTATGTCTTTTAAGCGAATCTGTATTTTCTGAGCATGTGGGTCATACCTCTCCATCTCATCGCCTTGCCAATTTTTTTGGAGATATCATAAACAAATATGAAAAAAGAATTATTTTTAGTGTCTTACCAACTCATCTTTATACCATCGAAGATATATTTAAAGGTGCCAGAAATAGTCATCGTAAAATCGTGATTATGGGGAAAAAATTACAAAACTTTATTCGCTTTGCTACAGAAAATGGTTATTTAGAATATCCTAGTGATTTAATTGGTGATTTAACCAATATTGAAGATGACAATGCGATTTTGTTAGTATGTGATGATAAAGCAAATGCGTATGGTGCGATTAGTAAAATTGTAAATGGTTATGATAAATTCATTACGATTAAAGAAGGAGATGCTGTTGTTTTTGCAGAACCTCGTTATGATGCCAATGAAAAAACAATTGTAAAATTAGAAAATGATTTGGCTATGGCGGGATGTAAAATTATCTCTCTTCCCAAAAGTAAAAATATTTTACATCATGCCTCTCAAGAAGATTTAATGTTAATGATAAAACTTATGAATCCTAAATACTATATTCCTGTAAAAGGAGAATATCGATATATGGTAAACAATGCGAATCTAGCAAGTAACTTAGGAATTCCTGCCGAAAATATCTTCTTAAAACAAAATGGCGATGTCATCGAAATCATCGATGGAAATGTAAATCGTGAAAATTTAGAACATATCAAAGTAAAAGATGTTTTAATTGATGGAAAAAGTAGTGATGACATTGGAGAACTTGTCATTAAAGATCGAGAAATGTTAAGTGATAACGGAATTGTTTTGATTAGTGCTACCTTAAGTAAAAAAGATAAAGTTCTTTTAGTAGGGCCAGAAGTAACCACCAAAGGATTTATATATGTAAGAGATTCGAAAGATATTATTTTAGGAATGAAAAAAATTAGTGAAGAAGTAATTACCCGAAATATTGTCAATAATATTGTTGATTATAATAAAATTAAAACCGAAATTCGTTCGGAATTAAGTAACTATTTATATGAACAAACAGAATCTAAACCAATGATTATCGCTGTTGTCCAAGAAGTGTAAAGTAGTAGTAACACTTCTTTTTTTATGGTATACTTTTAATAAGAAGTGATGAATATGGAAGAGTTAGCAAAATATATGAATTATAGTCTTCAAGACATAGAAAAAATACCGGATGAAAATATAAGAGCATTTGTAATTGAACAATATAATAAATCCTTTGCTAATTTAACCGAAAATCGCTTTATGTATTCTATGTTATTATCTTATTATGGGATTTCTTGGAAAGAAATTGTCAAAAAATATGAAAATTTTATTACAGAATATGAAAGTATTTCTATCTTTCAAGGAGAATATGTAAAGTTTTATCCTAGTATTCGCTATTTAAGAAGCAAAAAAACATTCTCAGATGATATTGGTTCGATTATTGAAAGAGGAGAGCTTTATTGTGAGTATCGACCTTTACTATGGAATATGACAACCAACTATTCTTATGTTCTAAAAAAGGCCTTAAAAGTAGAAATGGGAAGTGAAGATTTGTTACCAACCAACTTAAAAGATTTTGAAGCCTTAGAAGAAAAAATATTATATTCTCATGAGCCAATTTATGAAGAAATAAGAGTTCGGTATGACAATGGATTGGTATTAAAAAAGTTAAAAAAATAGTATAAATTTTCCTCTTAAGTTCATACTATAAATGGTGATAACAATGGAAGAAAAAGAAATCATTTTAAAATTACATCAAAATGTCGAAATGGGAGTAGTGGGAATTGAAAGCATTAAAGATAAAATTGTTTCCCATGATTTACTAGAAGTAGTTTTAAAACAAAAGAAACAATATGATAGTATTAAACATGCTTTAAAACCATTATGTAAAAAGTATGGCGTAGAAGATAAAGACCTTGGGGCTTTTGTTCAAATGGAAAGTGATATGATGGTCAATATGAAAATGATGATGGACAATACCGATGAACATATTGCCAAAATGATGATGGAAGGAACAAATAAAGGTTTAGTGCAATTAGAACAATTAAAAAATCATTATAAAGGAAAAGACAAAAAAATTATTCCTATTATTGATAATTTAATTACCTATGAACATAAAAATTTAGATGAATTTAAAAAGTATTTATAAAAGAAGAAAGATTATTTACTTCATTGTAAGTAATTTTTTTTTATGATATACTCAAGTTAGAAAAAACTTTATAATGCAAGGGAATAGTGAATTTTGTATATGGAGGAAGAAAAAATGAAAATATATATGAAGAAATATGGACTTATGATAGTTATCTTTTTATTTTTAATCATTTGGTTTTTCAAAGGAACAATAGAAACATATTCCATGATCACGAAACAAATTGAAGATAACGCTATGAGTCGAAAATATTGCGAAGAAAATATAAATACATTAGATGGAGTATTAAAAAATAATTGTACAGATATTTTAAATGCTGAACCAATGACTTATTTGAAAAATTTTTATGTGTTATTTGCCCAAGTAAAATTTCATACTCTTTCTAAATTTAATTTATATTTAATTTTAATTGTAATGATTCCTATTGCGTTTATCGTTTGCTCAAAACTAAAAAATAATTACATTAAAAATTATTTATCAAAAGATACATATAAAAATTTTCGAAAATCTCTTTTTAAAACTGCCTATTCCAGTATTTGGATTTTTCCTTTAGCAATTCTTATTTTATTTATATTTTGTGCCTTTTTAACCAAAAATTTTAGTAATACCATACCACAGGAAGGTTATATGATTTGGGGAAAAGAAGTAACTTCCAATCCAATCTTTTTTTCGATATGTTATATATTTCACATTCTATGTTATTCTTTCATGTATGCTAATATTTTTCTGATTGTAGCTCGCAAAAATCATAATCCTTTTATAGCTTTAATAATCTCTTTTTTAGTAATGATTGGTTTAGAATTATTTTTAGAAATTGTGGTATTTCAAGTATTAAAAATAATTTTCCCTTTTTCTGATTATGGAATTTTATTTAATGTCATGAATTCTGTTACATTTAATGAACAGTATGGACTTTTACCTACATTACTGATTGGTATCTTTTGGTGTGTAATTTCTTATTTACTTGCAAGATTATGTTATCAAAATCAAGAAAAATTCATAATAGATTGTGAAAAAAAGCCTTAAAACAAAATTCTTCTCAATAATAAATAATAGGAAATTTAAAAAGTATTTGTCAAAAAGTACTTTTTCTTTTATAAAAATTTATTTTGTATTCTTATCATTTTATGATACAATGAAATAGATAGGGGACATAAGTATGAAAGATGCTAAAAAATATATACCGAATATTTTAACTTCACTTAGAATTATTTTTACACCAATTATTATATTTTTAGGGCTTACCAATCATTATATGATTTTAATTGGTTTGGCAGCAGTGATTGCTTTTACTGATTTTTTAGATGGCTTTTTAGCAAGAAAATGGAAAGTAACCAGTGAAACAGGGGCAAAACTAGACATGATTGCCGATAAAATGCTCGCGATTTCTCTTTTGATTATTTTGATTATTAAAAATCACGCTTTCTTTTATGTTTTAATACTAGAATGTCTTATCGCGGTTTGTAACATTTATTTTTATTATAAACGAAGAGTAGCCGCTTCTTTATTAGTGGGAAAATTAAAAACTTGGATTATTTTTATTACAATTATTTTAGGTTTTGTAGGAATTGTATTGAATTTTAATATAAATATCTTTATATATATTACCGTAGTATGGCAAGTTGTAACACTTCTTTGTTATACATTCTATTATTTTAAAAATAAAAATGTAAAAAAAAAAGAATTGAAAAATAAATATAAAGAATATTTTTCTCTTGTAAAACCTATATTAGAAAATGAAGAATTTCAAAAAAGAAAAGAATTTCCGCATCATATAAATGAATCTGTTTATGCTCATGTGTTAAGAGTTTCTCTAGATTGTTATCGTATTGGCAAACGGTTTCATTTAGATTACGAATCTCTTGCTGTTGCCGGTCTTTTACATGATTTTTATGAACATCCTTGGCAATATAATCCAGAAAAAAAACCACTTTTACAAAAACACGCTTTTACACATGCGAAAAATGCGGTGGAAAATGCTAAGAAAATTTTTGGCGAAAAAATTGTTACTCCAAAAGTAGAAGAAATTATGATTACACACATGTTTCCTATAAATAAAAAATTTCCTAAAAGCAAAGAAGCTTGGTTAATTACCCTTGTAGATAAAGCTGATTCTGTTGATTTTATTATGCATCCAATTGCATTATTAAAAATATTTATGAAAATTGGCGGAAAAGAAGAATTAGAAAAAATAAAAGAAATAGAAAAAAGAAATGTCAAACAAAGTGAAAAAAAATCAAAAAAATTGTAAAGTGATTTGACTTCCTAAAATAATGTAATGTATAATAGTTATGGTGAATAGAGTATGGCAAAAAAGAAAAAAGGAACAAGTGAAAGTGCAAAAAGTGCAGCATTTAGTGTAGAACTCACTGGGCTAATTTTAATCTTAATTGGTTTAATTGGTTTTGGTTTTGGACCAGTGGGAGCTTTACTTAAAAAATTTGCCATGTTCTTGACAGGAGAATGGTGGCCATTAAGCTTAATTTTTGTTTTATTTTTAGGCTTTTATATGTTATTAAAAAGGAAACTTCCGAATTTTTTTGGACAAAAATATATTGGTTTTTATTTGATTTTAATTGTAATTTTAATACTAAGTCATTTAACTTTTATAGAAACTTGTGAAAAACCTGCTGATATTTTTCAAGCTACAATCAATAATTACATGGAACGAGTAGCATCGATTACCTCTCATAGTGCGCTTTCTTCTTCAGGACAAACTTCCATAGTGATTGGTGGCGGAATTATAGGAGCTGTATTTGCTTTTATAAGTGATGCTTTATTTGGTTTAAATGGAACTTATATTGTACTATGTTTTGTTGGCCTTTTTGGCGTAGTGTTATTCTTTAATGTCAATCTTTCTAATTTATTAAATAGTATGATTCAAAAATTTAGAAGAGTAAAAGAATTGAGTGAAGAAGAACCTGAAGAAATGGATGAAGTAGAAAAACGAGAAAAAGACTTAGAAAAAAGGTTACTTGCTCCGGAAGAAGAACCATCCAGTAAATCCATTGTCATTAATAGTATGGAAGAATTAAAACAATTAGAACATCCTGAAAATAGTGAAGAAAAACAAGAAATGCCAAGTGTTGCCAATCCTAAAAATGTCAATAATCCAAATTATCGCTTACCAGAAATGAAAATATTAGATGACCCAGTAAGAGCAAAAAAAGTAAATTCCAATCAATTCTTAATGGACAACAAACAAAATTTGGAACGCGTATTAAAAGATTTTCAAATTCAAGGAAGAGTTGTCGATATTCACATGGGACCAAGTGTAACGCAGTTTGAATTGGTTGTTCCAAGTGGTACGAAAGTAAGTCGAATCAGTTCTATAAATAAAGAGATTGCTTTAGCTCTTGCAGCCAAAGATGTGCGAATTGAAGCTCCAATTCCGGGAAAAAATACAATTGGAATTGAAATTCCCAATCAAGCAATTTCAGCTGTTAAAATTAAAGAAATATTAGCAAGTAAAGAAATGTTAAATGCCAGTGGAGGAATTCAAGTTGCCTTAGGAAAAGATATTATGGGAAATCCTCGCAGTGCTGATTTATCGAAAATGCCTCATCTTTTAATCGCCGGTTCTACTGGTTCTGGTAAATCTGTATGTGTAAATAGTATTATTGCTTCTATTTTAATGCGGTATCGACCAGATGAAGTAAAGCTTGTTTTAGTAGATCCAAAACAAGTAGAATTATCAAATTATAATGGCATTCCTCATTTATTATGTCCGGTTGTTGTAGACCCCAAAAAAGCAAGTGCAACTTTACAAAAAGTAGTTGTGGAAATGGATCGCCGTTATCATGTCTTAGCGGACAAAGGAGTGAAAAATATTTCGGATTACAATAAAAAAATTGAAAGTGAAAATATGAAACATCCCGAAACTCCTGAACCCAAAATGAATTATTTAGTAGTCATTGTAGATGAAATGGCAGACCTTATGATTGCCGCACGAAAAGAAGTAGAAGACTCCATTATGAGAATTACGCAACTGGCAAGAGCTGCAGGAATTCATTTAATTGTTGCGACTCAAAGACCATCTACGGATGTTATTACTGGTGTAATTAAAACCAATATTCCATCTCGTATTGCCTTTGCTGTAGCGTCTCAAATAGATTCTAGAACTATTTTAGATAGTGGTGGAGCTGAAAAATTACTTGGAAAAGGAGATATGTTATTCTTACCAATGGGTGAAAATACTCCTGTTCGTATTCAAGGATGCTTTATTTCGGATGATGAAATTAGAAGAGTAATTGACTGGGTTTGCAAAGAACAAGCAGCGAATTATGATGAAACAATAAGTGCTGCCGTTCCTGAATCTTCTTCAGGGTCTCATGGTGGAGGAACTGAGGAAGCAGATGATGAAATGTATGGAGAAGTAGTTGAATTTGCCATTCATACTGGTAAAATTAGCGCTTCCTTATTACAAAGAAGATTCCGTTTTGGCTATAATCGGGCAGCAAGAATGATGGATTTACTAGAAGAACGAGGAATTGTAGGACCTCAAAATGGCTCTAAACCAAGAGATGTATTGGTGAAATTAGAAACAGAAGAAAATACTACCGGTGAATAACCGGTATTTTAAAAAAGAAGGATGAATATGACCCCAAAATTAAATTTAGCAGAAACTTATAATTTGTTAAAACAAATTTATGAAAGCTTTTTTTTCGAACCATTTGAAATTGAAAACAGAGAAAAGAAAGAATTGTTACATTCATTAATTTACTATTTAAAACAACAAGGAATTTCCTTTTTTGAAGAAGAATTTTTCTTTCTTCCTAAAAAACATCCAATTTATAGTATGACCGTGGGAGATGTACTTTATTTTTATCAAATAGAACCATATAATCCCAAGAATAATGTACCTATATCTTTGGAATTAGCTGAAAAACTTCATGAATTAGGAGAAAGATTTTCCCAAAAAGAAACTTTTTTTGAACATACCGAAGCATTATATAAAAAAGAATATGGTTTAAGAATGAGGCGTGTATGAAAAAAAATATTTGGATTGTTCTCATTGCCAGTATTCTTACTCTTTTTGTGGTGTATATTTGCTTCTTTCATCAAAAAGAAGAATCTTGTAATCTCATTCATTCCTATCAATTAATTGATTCTGAGATAGAAATTCCTATTCCTAAAAATTCTTGTTTTATTTCCGAATGCTGTGAATATGTTGCTTCTTTTCAAACTAAAATGAAAGAACAAGAACTACAAAAAGAACTGGATGACTTACAACAAAAATGGCAAGAAATTGCGGAAGATTACACTTTTACTTATCATATCAGTGAGCAAAAAACGTATCGAGGGTATTCTATTTATTATCAAAAAAAAGAATAACATTTACTTAAAAAAATCTTAAATTCTTTATGAAGAAGAATCAAATGCAAAAGACAACTTCATGTAAACTAAGTTTACAAAAGAACATAGAATATAAAGAAAATAAATTTACATATATTTGATTATACCTTTACATAATTTTGAAAATATGCTATAATTCTTTACATAGAGAAGGGGTAGAAAAAATGAAAAGTTTGAGTAAAAAGAAAAGTATTATTTTAGAAATTGTATTATGTATCACGCTTATTTTATCTATTGTGGGAATTTCTAAAAGAAATGATTTGTTTTTTCATGATTTTCCCGTTGTCGCGTATGATACGTCTAAATATTTATATTTGACAGATTTAGATTATGATAAAGAATTATCAAAAGTAGGCTGGGGTAATCTTTTATATGATAAAAATGCCGATGGTGATTTAATTTCTTTAAATGTGGAAAATAAAAGAACCTATTTTTTAAGAGGAATTTTCGCTCATGCCAATTCCGAAGTTATCTATGACATTCGTAAATATCATGATACTTATGATTATTTTACTTCCTATGTTGGATTAGATGCTTCGCGGGGTGAAAATGGCGATGGTGTGATTATAAAAGTTTATACCTCTACAGATAAAGAACATTGGGATTTACAAGAAACAACTGAAGTGTTAAAAGGAACTTCTGAAGCCAAATGGATTCAAATTTCAATTCAAGATGTAAATTATTTAAAATTAGAAGCAAATAAATATCGTAATGAAACTGCTGACCATGCAGTATATGGAAATCCAAGATTAATTGTGGAAGGATTTGAAGAAAGTAAATTAAATGTTGATTTTATTAAAACCGTCGAAGAATATAATGAATTATTAAAAGGAAAAACATCCGATGAAATTATGAATGATTCGACACTACGTTTAGAGTTACTACAAAGAAATTTAGTAGAAAAGATTGGTTATGATTTACTAGAAGTATATGCTTCTTATGATGAAGATGCCTATGCCATGTTAAATTGGCTTATGAATGATGAAAGATTACTTGAAAAATTTACAGTTGGGGGAAATCCTGTCGGAAATTACATGAATGCCTTAAAAGTATTAACCAAACTTTATACAGCCCATAAAGAAGATTTAACCGATGAAGAACATAAAAATCTTTATGAAACGATGATGTTTGCCATTAGTCTTACCCATTCAAATTCGGTATGCTTCTGGGTAAGTGGTGAAAAAAATAATAGAGTATGTTCCGATGGCGTAAAAAGATATGAAGTATTAAAAGATTTATATTTAGAAGAAAAACTAGAAACGGCTATTTTTGAGTCATTAACCGTAGAAGAAATGCGTTGGGTTGTAGACAATCAATTGAGTGATGAAGAAATTCCATGGTTAAATTGGTATGCAACAGAAACCAAAAATGGTAATACAAAATATAGTCCTGTACATGGACATTTAAATCCGTATACGTATATTTATTATTCTCAGGGTTGGAATTATTACGATCCTACCTACTATGGTGCGAACTCTTATTGTGCCAGTGATGCCAAACATAAAACACAAGCTGGTTATTTACGTGATAAAAGTTGTGATTCCGAATATCATTTAAATGAATTTGGGGTAAATACCGATTCCCCATTAGTACCAAGATTATGGATTGTATTTGAAGAAGATGGGGTATGTGGTTCATTATCGAAAACTGGTTCTAACCTATTAGGTGTTTATGGAATTCCATCCGCGGTCATTGGTCAACCGGGACACGCAGCTTACTTAACACCTAGTAAAACTTATGAAGATGGTAAGTGGACAACAGTTTGGAATATTGGAAACCCTGCTGCTGGATGGGCTGCCTCTGAAAAAGGCGAAAGATTTCCATTAAACTGGGGTAGTAAAGCAAATGGATGGCATAGTTATTACAATGTAAGTTATATTGTTCTCATTCAAGATGCGTTAAATGACTTTACAAATTATCAAGAATCTTTAGTAAAATTACTCACAGCAAAATTATATGAAGGAAATAGCAAAGAACAAGAACAAATCTATCGTGATGTTTTGAAAAAACAAAGTTTTAATTTGGATGCTTGGAAAGGCTTAATAGATACGTATTTAAAAGACGAAGAAAAAACAAGCGATGATTACTATCTTTTAGCCAAAGAAATTATGGAGAATATGAAAAATTACCCACTTCCAATGCACGATTTATTAAAACTTATAGAAGGAAAAATTGATACTATAAATCAACTTGCGTTCCGTTCTAAACAAACCAAAACGTTAGAAGAAGTTGTTAGTTTAGCAGAAACACAAAAAGCAAATTATCATGAAAATTATAATGCAATCAAAGAAATGGCCAATTACTTATTAAATAATAATCAAAATAATAAAATTGCTTCATTCTCATTTACAGGTGAAAATAAAAATGCCATTGTATTAGAAGGAATTTTTAAAGATAATAAAGTTCCATTTCGATATAGTTTAGATATGAAAAACACATGGACCAATGTAGTTGACCAAAGAACAATTGTGCCTTTAAGTGAAACGGAATTACAAAAATTAAATACTACGGATGATATTTATATTCAAGTAATTGGTTCAGCCGATACCGAAGAAAACTATTTTGTGATTGATTTAAAAGAAGCTGCAACTCCAAGTGGCTTATATGCCAATGATTTAGAAAATAAAGTGATTGGAAATATTGAGAACTTAGAATGGAAAGAAACTTCTAGCCAAGAATGGCATAAATTAGAAAAAGATACTATATTTTCTGGAAACAAAACCATCGAAGTAAGATATAGTAACTACGAGAATTACATATCTGGAGAAGCAATACCTCTTACCTTTACTGAAGATATATTGGAAAAGAAAGAAACTTATATTTCAATAGCAAGATTATCAATTGCCGAATTTAGTACTGAGCATGGTGGAGAAGAAGCAACCAAAATTATTGATGGAAACAAAAATACCATGTGGCATAGTCATTATACAGCCAGTGCCGATCCTGACAAATTTATTACAATTAAAATTAACGATGGAGCTTTCCTAAGCAAAATAGAATATTTACCAAGACAATCTTCCTATAATGGAATGATAAAAGATGCTGTAATTATGGTAAGTGAAGATAATGAAAATTGGACGACAGTTGTGGAACATACCAACTGGGCGTATGATCATCACTTAAAAACGGTCGAATTAGAAGAACCTGTTTATGCTGTATATGTAAAAATAAAAGCCAATGAATCGTATGGTAACTTTGTATCAGGAAGCATGATAAATCTCTTTGAAGATACTACTAAAGTCAAACCAAAAAAATTAGAAATCAAAGAAAATCAAGATTCAGAGGAAACAGAAGAAAAAGAGCTTGAAACACAACCGAAAATAGAAAAAAAGGTAGCAAAAGAAGAACCTGTTTTAGAAAATAGTACTCCAAACACAAATCAAGAAGAATCTGCCAAAGAAAAAGAAGTCATCCAAGAAGAACAAAAGAATGAAACAGAAGAAGCACCTACGATACCATCTAGCGAGCAAAATACAACTACCCAAGAAGAAAACAGTATCTCTAAAGAAGAAGTAACAAATGAAACATTAACTAATGAATCCAAAGATACCTTGCAACCACCAACAACTAGCATAACCGTGGATGATAGTATTTTAAATCAAGAACCGAAAGAAAATCAAAATGAAAATTCTTCTACCAATGAAAAATCATCTAAAGAAGAAATCAATACAATATCAAATGCCAAAGTGCCAGAAAAAGAAGATTCCAATATGAATGTATTTATCATCGTTTTGATTCCAATTATCATTGTTGGTTTAGGTCTTGGAATATTTGCAATTGTAAGAAATAAGAATTAGTTTGATAAAACTAGTTCTTTTTTTTGAACCAAAATATTGTTAAGTTTATGTAAAGAGAAAAAAACTTGTGCTTTTCGTATTTACAAGAATCAAGGAATATAGTAAAATAACCTCATAGCAAAAAAAGAAGTCACAAATAAAGAAACGGATCTGGTGATTTTTTGGAACATTATTTTACAAATAATCCTAATCTAAAAAGTGAGATGAGAGTCATCTCTTATGAAAACGAGGGAGAGGTTTTCACTTTTTTTAGTGATTTGGGAGTTTTTTCGAAAGATAAAATTGATACAGGGAGTAACATTTTAGTAAAAACAATGTTAAAACATATAAAAGGAAATCATTTAGAAATATTAGATGTTGGCTGTGGCTATGGTTTTTTAGCCATTGTCTTAGGAAAAAAATTAAATAGTAAAGTAACGTTGGTGGATGTAAATAAAAGAGCTGTTCACTTAAGTGCAAAAAATTGCAAAGAAAATCATGTGGAAGGAACTTGTTTGGTAAGTGATGCTTATGAAGCAGTAGAAGGTAAATTTGATATTATTGTAACAAACCCGCCAATCCATGTGGGAAAAAAAGTGGTATATCATATTTTAGAAACAGCCAAAGATTTTTTGAAAAAAGATGGTGAGTTATGGTTTGTGATTCGAAAAGATCAGGGAGTAAAAAGTACAATAAAATACTTGGAAAACACTTTTCGAGTCGAAATATTAGAAAAAGAAAAAGGTTTTTATGTAGTACGTGCAAAAATTAATTGACATCATTTAAAATTAAGTGTAAAATTATAAATTGGTGACGTGTTAGTATTTTTGACATAAAAAATGTTTCCAAAAAAAAATTAGATGGGGTGAGATTGTGGCTTATAAACTAAAAAAATGTGGAGATTACAGAACACGAAGAAGCTTTTCAAAAAGTAAAAATACGATGGAACTTTCGGATCTATTAGAGATTCAAAAGAAGAGCTATCAAGATTTCTTGGAAGTAGGAATAAAAGAAGTCTTTGAAGAACTTTTTCCTGTGGAAAGTTTTACAGGAAATGTAACAATTGATTTGGGAGATTATACATTAGAATCTCCTCGTTATTCCGTGAAAGAAGCAAAAGAAAGAATGGTAAACTATGCTGCACCTTTAAAAGTACAAGCAAGAGTGTTTATTCATGAAACGGGAGAAGTAAAAGAACAAGAAATATTCCTAGGAGATATGCCTTTAATGACCGAGTCTGGAACATTCATTATTAATGGTGCAGAACGTGTCATTGTCTCTCAATTAGTACGTAGTCCAAGCGTATATTTTAAACGTGAAATTGATAAAAATGGACGTCGTATCATTAGTGGAGAAATGATTCCTAATAAAGGAACATGGCTTGAATTTGAAACCGATGCCAGAGATGTCATTTATGTAAGAATTGATCGTACTAGAAAGGTACCTGTAACAACTTTCTTACGTGCTTTAGGTTTATCAAATAATGAAGACATTACAAGTGTTTTTGGAGAAAATGATTATTTAACCAATACATTTGAAAAAGATAGTACAAGAAATACGGATGAAGCATTAATTGATATTTTTGAAAAATTAAGACCTGGGGAACCTGCTACCTTAGATTCTGCCAAAAACCAATTAATTACGCGTTTCTTCGATCATTTCCGTTATGATTTAGCGAAAGTAGGTCGTTATAAATTTAATAAAAAATTAAATGTATGTGATCGTTTGGTAGGTTGTACATTAGCAGAAGATATTAAAGATGAAAATAAAAAAGTCATTGCTAAAAAAGGAACAGTAGTTACCAAAGAAGTTCTTGAAAGTATCAAACCAATTTTAAAAAATGGCTTTGGTTTACACAAGGTAACCATTCATGAAGAATTAGACCAATATGATATGATTCAAGAAATTAAAGTGTATGATAAATTAAATCCTGATAAGATAATTCCAATTATTGGCGTAGACCAAAGTATAGATGAAAAAAGACTTACCATTCCAGATATTTATGCTGCTGTAAACTATTATTTAAATTTACATGTTGGAATTGGAAATACCGATGAAATTGATAATTTAGGAAATAGACGTGTTCGTCAAGTAGGAGAATTAATTGAAAATCAATTCCGTGTTGGTATGGCTCGTATGGAAAGAGTAATTCGTGAACGTATGACAACTCAAGAAACTACAGATATTACGCCAAAATCATTAATTAATATAAGACCAGTTACAGCTGTATTAAAAGAATTTTTTGGTTCTTCTCAATTATCTAAATTTATGGACCAAATTAACCCTATCGCTGAACTAACCGATAAAAGACGTTTATCAAGTTTAGGACCTGGTGGACTTTCCAGAGACCGTGCCGGAATGGATGTTCGTGATGTAAACGCAAGTCATTACGGAAGAATTTGTCCAGTAGAATCTCCAGAAGGCCAAAACATTGGATTAATTACTTCTTTAGCAGGGTATGCCAAAGTAAATGAATATGGATTCATTATGACTCCATATCGTAAAGTAAATAATGGTGTTGTTGATTTAAATGATGTTGTTTATATGACCGCGGATGAAGAAACTGATTACTATATTTCTGAAGCCAATATTCGTTTAGGAGATAACAATGAAATTTTAGATAATGAAGTTATTGCCCGTTATAATGGTGATAATGTCATGATTTCTAAAGATAAAGTAAATTATGTCGATGTTTCACCAAGTCAAGTTGTATCGATTACAACAAGTTGTATTCCATTTTTGAACTATGATGATGCCAATCGTACCTTAATGGGTTCTAACATGCAACGTCAAGCGGTACCTTTATTAAAAAGTGAAGCTCCAATTGTTGGAACAGGTGTAGAATGTGTTGCAGCGAAATACTCAGGAAGTACTGTAGTAGCCAAAGCTGATGGTGTGGTAGAGTATGCCGATGCCAAAAAAATTATTGTCAAAAATGCCAAAGGAAAAGATACCTATCATTTAGCAAACTTTGAAGGAAACAATGCGGCAAGTTGTACAAATCATATTCCATTAGTTCATAAAGGCGACAAAATAAAAATGGGTCAAGTCATTGCTGATGGGCCTAGTACCGATCATGGCGAACTTGCTTTAGGAAAAAATATGGTCGTAGCTTTCATGACTTACAATGGGTATAACTATGAAGATGCTGTCATCTTAAATGAACGTTTAGTAAAAGATGATGTATATACATCTTTACATATTGAAATGTATGAAATGGAATGCCGTGATACCAAACTTGGTCCAGAAGAAATTACAAGAGACATCCCAAATGTTGGGGAAGAAGCTCGTAAAAACTTAGACCGTGATGGGATTGTAAGAATTGGTACAGAAGTAAAAGAAGGAGATATTTTAGTTGGTAAAGTAACTCCAAAAGGTGTTCAAGAACTTACCAGTGAAGAAAAATTATTACATGCTATCTTTGGTGAAAAAACTCGTGAAGTAAGAGATACTTCTTTAAGAGTAGAGCATGGTGCTGCCGGAATTGTGCATGATGTGAAAGTATATACCAAAGAAAATAGTGATGAACTTCCTGCTGGTGTATTCAAAATTATTCGTGTTTATATTATTCAAAAACGTAAAATTCAAGTTGGAGATAAAATGAGTGGTCGTCATGGAAATAAAGGTGTTATTTCTCTTGTCTTACCAGAAGAAGATATGCCTTATTTACCAGATGGTCGTCCAGTTGATATCATGTTAAATCCACTTGGTGTTCCATCCCGTATGAATATTGGTCAAATCTTAGAAGTTCATTTAGGAATGGCTGGTAAAAAATTAGGCGTTCACTATGCGACTCCAGTCTTTGATGGTGCTAATATTGAAGACATTCATGAAGAGATGAGAGAAGCTGGTATGAGCGAAGATGGAAAAGTTACATTAATTAATGGTCGTACCGGAGACCCATTTGAACATAAAGTCAATGTTGGGGTAATGAATATGGTAAAA
>CANQEG010000005.1 GCA_947594705.1 uncultured Bacilli bacterium
ACTCCAAATTCTTCTTTCATCATGTCAACTAATTCTTTAAGTTCTAACATTGTTTTTTCTTTTAAAGCTTCAATAATATCTTTGTTTTCCATTTTAGCCATCTTTATCTTCCTTTCTAATTTTCTTTTTCTTCTGCAAGTAAATTTACTGCAATAGAGAAATTACGCATATGCTCCATTAAACCACCAGCAAACATTGTAAGTAATCCTTCTCTTGATGGGATGGTAGCATATTCTTTAATTGTAGCAATATCTGCTACTGAACCACTAATAATTCCAACTCGAATTTCTAGTTTTTCATGACTCTTTGCAAATTCTGATAAAACTTTAATAGGTTCTAATAAATTTTTACCAAAACAAATTGCATTAGGGCCATCTAAGAAACCTTCAAAACTCAAATTCAAATCATCTAAGGCTCTTTTTAATAATGTATTTTTGTAAACTTTAACAATAGCATCTGTTTCTCTTAGTTTATTTCTAAGTTCACTAAGTTCCGCAACCGTTAAGCCTTGATATTGGAATAAAATAACTGATTCACTATTTTTAATATTGTCAGTTATTTCTTTCACAACGTTCTTTTTCATATCAAGAATTTTTGTGCTAGCCATAATGTCCTCCTTTGCTTAAATATATAGAAAAGCTCCTCCGTACGGACGAGCTAAAAAACAAGTTTTTAAAAACGTCCCTCGGCAAGATAATTAAGGTTTCCCCCTTGCTGTCTACGGAAAAATTCGCTTTTTCTAACGATTATTATAATCGAATCCTAATTAAATGTCAAAAGAATTTTGATCAACTTTAATTCCAGGACCCATTGTATTTGAAATACTAATAGAAGTAATAAACTTACCCTTAACAGAACTTGGTTTCATTTTAGCAATTGTTGAAACAACATATTCTAAATTTTCTTGTAATGCTTTTGCATCAAAAGAAGATTTTCCTAAAATACCATGAATGTTTCCAAAAGAATCTGTTCTAAATTCTACCATACCTTTGTTGATATCTTGAACAGCTTTTTCTGGAGTTGGTGTAACAGTATTTGTTTTAGGATTTGGCATTAAACCTTTAGGTCCTAAAATTTTACCAATCTTTCCTAATTCAGGCATCATTTCTGGAGTAGCAACAATAACATCAAAATCAAACCAGTTTTCTTTTTGAATTTTTTCAATTAAATCAGTATCTCCAACAAATTCTGCTCCAGCTTTCTTTGCTTCAGCAGCTTGTGAGCCTCTTGCCAAAACTAAAATACGTTTAGATTTTCCAGTTCCATTTGGAAGTACAAAAGATCCACGTAATTGTTGATCAGCCTTTTTAGGATCTACGTTAAGTTTGATAGCAAAATCAACAGTTCCATCAAATTTTGTAGTAACTGTTTTTTTCACAAGTTCAATTGCTTCTTCTACGCTATAAGCTTTGCTTTTATCAACAAGCTTACTAGCTTCCACATATTTACGACCAAATTTTTTCATTTTTTTCCCTCCTAACTGTGGTTTATTAGCGGACTAAAAATTAAATTATTCTTCTTTATTTTCTTCAGAATCTTCTTTTCCAATTACTTCCACATCAACACTTGCATCTTCTTTTGCTTCTGCTTCCATTTCTGCAAGTTCAGCTTCTCTTTCGGCTCTTTCAGCTTCTTCTTTTTGAGCTTCCTTAGCTTGTTCAGCAAGTTCTGCATCGTTGACACCTTTCACAGCAATTCCCATATTACGAGCAGTACCCTCAATAATCTTCATTGCTTCTTCTACTGTATAAGCATTTAAATCTGGTAATTTTGTTTCTGCAATGGAACGTAATTCATCTTTTGTAATTGTTGCCACAACCTCATTAGCACCTTTTTTACTACCTTTTTGTATTTTAGCAACTTTTTTAAGTAAAAAGGCAGCAGGTGGAGTTTTTAACACAAAATCAAAAGATCGATCATCATAAATAGAAATTTCACATGGAACAACATCTCCCATTTTTTCACGAGTTGCTTCATTAAATTTTTGACAAAACTCTTGAATATTAATTCCAGCAGGTCCTAAAACAGTACCAACTGGAGGTGCAGGATTTGCTTTTCCAGCTTCAATTTGTAACTTAATTTTCTTTACGACTTCTTTTGCCACGAAAATCACTCCTTTCTTTGGAATTATTCATGTAAGTGGTCTAGGGCAAGTCCGCATTATCCCTCCCACTTCAAAAAAGATATTAACATAAAACTATATAATTTACAAGCATAAATTACAATTAAATATATGTTGAATACTTAAAATAATACAAAAATAATTATTTTATTAATCTAATGATGTTTACCCAGATAAATATACATTTGAAATATCTGCATCTAATAATCCAGAAGTGTATTGATGAGAATGTGTATGAAGAACAAGATAATAATTTGTATTTATAGACGATACACTTAAAGATAACGAATAACTATTTTTACTATAAAAACATGAACCCTTTTTAGCAATTTTATCTACCTTTCCCCAAGTAATACTCGAAGAAGATGCCGATGTCTTCATAGTTTTATAATTATCTTCTGTAAAAACTCCCAAATCAACACAATAAGGATAGGTCTCAGTCGCACCAGAAATACTATTAACAACAAATTTAGCATTTAAAGTCTTATAAGGAGTTAAATCAATTGCTGACTCAAATCCAAGCATAGAATTTCCGTAATTTGAGGTAGAGTTATCATTATAATGTAAACTTGTACTAGTTACCGTTAAATAATTTACTGCATTGGAAGCACCTTTCCATGTTTTATATGTACCATATAACTTTCCTGAAATAAATAAATTTAATAATTTATTAGATACTCCAGCTGATACATTTCCTGCTTTATCCTTTACTGTTACTGTTATTGTATAGGCCTTTGCTTCCAATCCTGTAAAAGTACAAGTATTTCGAGCGGAAGTTTGAACAATATTTTTTGAACCATCATTAACCGTAAAAGTATATGTTCCAGCAGCAGTATCTATTTGGCTAGTAGAATCCTTTGGAGTATTAGCCGTTATTGTTACACCTGAACTAGTTGCATCTAATGAAACTGAAGCTAATGTAGGTTTAGTGCTATCAACCTTATAGGTACCAGAACATTTAGTAGTAGAATTCCCAACATTATCGACTACTTGTGCACATATCTTTTGACCATTAACATTATCACTCAAAGTTAACGTTCCACTTCCATTTTTAAAACCTGTAACACTAGTATTATAAGTAGTACAATTGGTCTCTGTCGTTATACAATACTTGATGCTTGACACACCACTTTGACTATCTGTTGCAGAAATTGTTATTGTAGGTTTCTTCTCTTTATACCAACCATTGCTTCCTAAAGTTCCACTTATATCAAACGTAATACCCGTTGGAATTTCAGCATCTACTTTATAAGCAGTTTGATCACAAATTACCTCACTTGTTGCTCCAGCACCATTAACAACAGTAGTACATACCCTTTGAGCCGACAAATTATTTGATAATGTTACATCAAATACCTTACTATTTTCACTACCACTTAAACTAGCATCTATATTCGGATTACATGTAGAATCTGTAGTTGTACAATACATTGCACTCACTACTCCACTTTCATTATCTGTTACAGTAACTTTTACATTTAATGAAGCATACCAATCATTCATATAGGTTCCACTAGTTCCTTTGGCAAAGGTTGCTACTCCAAATGTTTTATCAATTTTTACTATACTTGATTCTATTTGACTTTCATTATTTAGTTTATCTGTTACTTTAAATTCGTATATTGTTTCTTGAGATTCACTTAATACAAGCGTTGCTATTCCAAAAGTTCCATCTGTAACTATATTTTCTAAATCTATTTCTTGCCACTCTTTTTCTGGATCTGATTTTTTTCGATAATAGAATTTATCTACACCACTGATATCATCTGTTGCATTTACAGTTATTGTTACATTTTCACTAGTCCATATTCCTTCTTTTGGATTTGTTATTGTTACTTCTGGACCCTTCGTATCTGCTTTTGTTATATCATAATCTTTCGTATTTTCATTTTCTAATTTATCTTTTACTGTGATATGGATTGGTTTATTTACATTAGAATGATATTGTATTGTTTGTGTATTTGCCTCTTCTAATAGAGTCCATCCTTCTTCTATATCTACTGTACTTACTTCATCTTTTATTTTATATTCATATAATCCTGACTTTGGATCATTGAACGTGATATTTACTACTGCTCCTTCATCATCATTTGTTTCTTCTATACTTATCTCTGGTCCTGTTTGGTCTAGTTTATTTGTGACTATATCTTGTTCTTTTATATTTCCTGCTTCATCTTTGAAATAAATTGGATATGTATTTTCAATTGTATAACTTTGAGTAATTGTTGCTTCTTTTCCTTCTTTTGCAAAAGAATTCCATATTTCTTTATCTAAAGAGTATTCTATTAAATTATAAGTTTCACTTGTTGCAGTTATAGTTACTTCTTCACTTTCTCTACTATAATACTCTGGTTCTATATAACTGATTGTTATTGTATTTTCTAACTCTTCCTCTTCTTTACTTACAGCTATGATACTTACTTTACTTTCAAATGTTGCATCCATTACTTCTTCTATGGCTGGTGTACTATCTGCCATCCATAATTTTAAAGTATATTCTTTCTCTTCATTGGGATTTAATCTATCACTTGTTAATTTATGGGATTCATCACTTGTAAAATCTTCTTCTTTGATGGTGGTATCTACTTCTTCATATTTACTTAATAACTTCCCTTCACTTTCATTTAAACTTACTTTGATATATTCATTTGATAATCTTTTTATATTGTTTTCTAATTCTTCTTCTAAGTTTACTTGATAATAAGCTATGGTATTACAAGTATTTTTTATGGTAAACGTATAACCTTCCTGAGTTTTTCCTTTTTCATCACTCATTGGTGCTGCATCGGTGATAGTAATTCCATCAGTTTCATTATGCATGGTTAGTTGTAAACATTTTGTTCCTACAACATTTACTAAATCTTGGGTATCACTATATTTCCAATAAGCATAGGTACTTCCTACAACACCAAATAAAACAAAAAATAAAATAACAATTAGTAAATATCCTTTCTGTTTCACTGAAATCCTTCCTTTAAAAAACATATATAACCACATAACAATAACCTTATCAAAATGGACATCACTTATATTATGAACATTTTTTCGTATTTTATAGGCATAAAATATTTTTTATCGTAGTTATTACGATACTATGATAGCACAAAATTAAAAATAATAAAATACAATGAGGTGAAAATTTCATGAATAATAAAGACACTTACAAACAAAAAAATTTCTATTTATTAATTAAAAAAAATTTAAGAAGACTTCATTATAATAGTGGGTATTCTCGTGATTATGTAGCTGAAATGGTCGATATTACTTTTCAAGCTTACAGCGATATGTTAACCCTTTCTTTACTTGATCGTTACCCGTCATTAGAAACCATGCGAAGATTCTGTATTTTCTTTAATGTGGACATTCGTGAATTTTTTAAATTAGAAACGGAAGAAAAAGAAATCATCAAAACATCTTAAAACTTTTGAAAGTAAAAAAACGAGTTTTTCAATCATTTCTCGTTTTTTTATATCTTATTTACTTGATATGGTTCTACTTCAACTGAAGTTTCTTGACCAAATAAATCTATTAAAACAATAATGCGATTATTTTCTAAATCAATCGTACTAACAGAACCTTCCATTCCTTTAAATGGACCATCTACAATTGTAACCTTATCTCCACTAGAAATTTCTGATTCAATGTTCATTCTACTCATACCCATATTGACTAGAATACGATCAATTTCTTGAGGAAGAAGTGGTGTTGGTTTAGCTCCTTTTCCACTCGAACCAATAAATCCTGTAACACCTGGTGTATTACGAACAATATACCAAGCTTCATCACTCATAATCATTTCTACTAATACATAACCTGGAAACATTTTTTTCTTTTTTTCTTTTTTCACTCCATCTTTTACTTCAATTTCAGTAGTTTCAGGAATAATTACTCGAAAAATATAATCTTGCATTCCCATAGATTCTGTACGCATTTCAAGTTTTTCTTTCACACTTTCTTCATGTCCTGAATACGTGTTAACAACATACCATAACTTTTCCATTAAATTGCCCCCTTAATCATTGATAATAAAGCAGTAAGTCCTAAAAATAGAACAATTAAAAATGAAACAATAAAAATCGTCGCGAAAGTATAATGTAATACTTCTTTAAAACTTGGAAAACTCACATTTTTCATTTCCATTTTTACTTCTTTTAAGTAACTTGGCTTCTTTTCTTTTTTTAATTTCTTTTCTTTTTTTTCTTTTTTAGCCATTTTTTTCACCTCATAAATTTTTCCAAAAGAAAAACACTTTCGTGTTTCATAATCATAGAGTACCATATTTTTTTATAAAATTCAACTATTTTTATTGCTTTCTATCTTTTTAATGTTCTTTCCATTTTCCCATCCATAACAGTTGCTTTCTTCCAAGACTCTATAAGGAAATTTTGTTCTTCTTTTAAAAGTTCTTTACCATCTAAGAAAATATTCTTTTTGATTGGTTCAGAAAAAGAAATTTGGACATCATCTACTCGATAATTTTCCACAAATTCTAAATCTTTTAAATCACGAACCCCTTCTAAAAGATCTTTAAGTTCACTTAATATATGATTTTTTGCTTTATTTTTTATAATAAAAACATCTAATTTACCATCATTTTTATAAGCATCATGACTAATGGGAATTCCTCCTACAAAAGGAGTAGAAGACACTAAAACAGAAATACAATTACGATGGAAATAATACCCTTCCAAAGATAAATCAACATCTAAAGTATTTGTTTTTTGCATTAAACGAATCATAGAAGAAAAGTTTTCACTTTTTTTTGCAACAGGTCCAAAAAGATATTTTCCAAATTCTCCTACTGCAAAAGAAGAAAGCATGGGTTGGCGATTCATTTGATACAAATTTACAACATGCTCATTTTCTAAAGCCGAAGAAATATAAGTTTTCATATCATAATCAGGAACAAAAGAAACAAAAGAACCAATATCTTCTCCATAATCATCAGGAACATATAAAATAGGTTTATTGACCAAAAGAATTATTTTTTTTAAAAATTCATCAGAACCTAAAAAGACAAGAAAATCACTTGTGGAAGCCATCTTTGCATATTTCACTGCTTCATCTAAATGATGAAAAACAAAAATATCATCACACATAGCGTTATCAACATAATATTGCATTTGATAAAATTGTAAAATTTCTGGATGATAAAACTCTGAAGAGGCCAAAATACTATATGTTTTCATAGAAAATCCCCCTTTAAAACTGAAAATTACTATATCATAAGAAAGAAAAAAAGTAAAGAAAAATCATGTTGCAATCCCACGGTAAACAGGATGTCTTAAGATTCCTTCTTCACTTCTTTCTAAAAACTCTACAAAACAAGAAATTTTAGGAGTTACATAACAAAAAGGAAAATCCAAAGAAAAAGGAGAAGTTTTACGTAACCTTACTTGTTTTATCAAAGAATATAATTTATCTTTTTTAGGAACCGATACTTTTCCTACATATTGAAAATGATGATTCACATACTCTCCTAAAAGAACTGAGAAAAAAGGTGTATCTTCTCTATCTTGATACCCTCCAATCCAAAAAATCTCTCTTTGAATATTTTTTATTTTTATCCATTTTTCACTTCTAGTATTGATTTCATAAACACTTTTCTTCTCTTTCGCCACAATTCCTTCTAATTTCTTTTTTTTAATTTTTTGAAAAAACGCAATTCCATAAGTATCAACAGTAAAACTCTTCATAAAATAAGTGGTATCTTTATAACGATTTAAAACTTTTTTTCTTTTTATCAAAGGAAGACCTGTTAAATCCATTCCATCATATAAAACATCAAAAGCGATATATAATATAGGACAAGTATCTTGTGCTAATTTTATTTTATTACTATTTTTTAAATGAATTCTCGATTGTAATTTTAAGAAACTAGGAACTCCATTTTGAAAGGCCACAATTTCACCATCAAAAATTACTGGTTTGGTAACCATTTTTTGCATTTCTTTTAACTCTGGAAATAAAAATGTCATATCTTTTTGATGTCGATTATAAATATGAAAAGAAGATGGACTTACAAAAATAAGTGCTCGAACTCCATCATATTTCATTTCAAATAAATAATCTTTAGAATCAAATGCCTCTTTCATTTCCCTAAGTAACATTGGTTCAAATTTTTTTTCGAATAATGACATCGCCATCACTCCCTATAGAAGTTATGGCAAAATCACTTAAAAATTATTCAAAGAAAAATAGCCATATATAAGAAAGAAAAAAAGACTTTATGTAAGAATTTCTATTTATTTTTATATAAAATTGCATATTTTTCAAAGGAATAATCTGCATGATTGCATATTTTTCAAAGGAATAATCTGCATGATTGCATATTTTTCAAAGGAATAATCTGCATGATTGCATATTTTTCAAAGGAATAATCTGCACGATTGCATATTTTTCAAAGGAATATTTTACTTTTTTAAACTTTTTTCTAAAGCTTTCATCAAATCTGTAACTTCTTTTCTAGGCGTTTTCTTGGCTTTTTTTACTTTACGACCATGCAATTTATCAGTAATTGCTTGTTCTATTTTTTCTTGATACTCATCATGATATTTTTCCGGTTCAAAATGTCCCTTTAAACTTTCAATTAATTGACAAGCCAAAGATAATTCTTTTGTATTCACTTTTACCGTATTATTTTTTTCTCCTAAATTCATTTCTTCTTCAAAATATAAAGTTGTAAATAAAATGCTACCTTCAAAGTATCTTAAAATCCCATAAAAAAATTTATTATGTAATACTGTTTTACATAACCCAACTAAATTAGATTTTTTTAAAGCTTCACAAAATAAATGATACGCTTTACTTTTTTTCTCTGTTTTTAATAAATAATTTTTTTCAAAATAACTTGGTTCAATTTCTTTTAAAGGAACAAAAGAAACGATTTCTATTTCTCCTTCATTTTCCGGTTTTAAATCTTGTAATTCTTTTTTCGTAAATTCTAGGTATTCTTCTTTTTCATATTGATACCCTTTTAATAAATCTGCTTCTTTCACATTCACCTTACAATGAGGACAATATTTCACATAACGAATACGATTCAAACATTTTTTATGCAATTGATGAAAAGAAACATCATTATTTTTAACAACTGGTTGTAATAACACCGGAATATTTACTAATCCAAAAGAAATATTACTACGAACATTTGCCACATATACCACCTAACATTAATATGGCTTAAAAGAAAGTATTTATGTGAAATTTTGATTATAAATCTATACCATCTATACTGGTATTATAAATCCATTGTTTTAAATCAGTAGAATCACCAGTTTCATAAAATGTAATTAATTTTTTCAAAAATACAGGTTGATTTTGTTGCGAAATAGTAATAATTCCACATCCATTATCAATCATTATTTTATTTGCAAACAACATAGCAACTCTTTTATTCCCATCTATAAACATTTGTCTTCGCATAATCCATAGCATTATTTCAATTGCTAGTTCCGTTTTAGTTTTATTAGTTTGATGAAGAAGTTCTTTTAATTCTTCCTGAATCTCACTTTTGACAGGAATTTGTGGTTTCCAAGAAGTTCCACTAATCCTTACGGGAATCTTTCTTAATTTTCCTAAATTTCGTTCTAAAACTAATTTATCACAAGTGAATTTATGTAAATGACATAACAATTTAAAATCATAATCAAGTTTATCATTTTCAAGTATATATTGCCAAGAATATTTTAAATTCACGATAGCAATAATGTTATTCACAGTTAAACCATTAACTATCCCACCATCATATATCACTTGCGTTTCCGGATATGTTACTTTAATACCTTCTAAATTAGCGCTTTTCCAAATATAATCAACAATATTTCTTTTGGCAACAAATACATTTTGTTCTCTAGTCAAATGAAATTTAGCTTTCATAAAAATTGCTCCTCTCTAAAATTATAACACGTATTACCATAAAATATATACTTAAAACTATTGACTTTTCATAATTAAAACGTATAATAATAGCTAATTTTGAAAGGAGGAAACCAAATGATTTTAGAATATATAAAAGGAAATCCTACTACTATTTATGACACCAATCGTGGATTATACCAAACAGAATATCATGAAAATTTAGAAACTATGATAAAAAAAGAAAATGAAATTGAAATATTACAAAATCAAATTGATGAATATCAAAAAGAAATCATCGAAAAAAAAGATTCTGCATCCACACAATACCTTTATAGTAGAATTATAATTACTCTTTTTACCTTAACCTTCCTTTGTATATGTGCATTTCCAATACTTTATGCATATAAGAATGAACTTGTACCAAATCCTACCATATCTTATAAAGTTGCAACTCTAGTTGGGTTCAGTATAATAGCTAAATTATGGTATACAGACAGAAAAATATATAAAAAAGCAATGTTACAAGTTGAAGCTATGAAAACTGCATTAAATAATTGTATTGAAGAATTAAAGAAAAAACAAAATGAACTATCTTTAATGAAACACGAATCCAAAGAACCAGAAACAAATATTGAAAAAGTAAATATGACATCTCAAATTGATACATATAGACAAACACTAGAAAATAAATTAAATGAATTAATAGAACAAAAACAAAATGAAAAACAATATTCTTTAAAATTATCACCTAAAAAAAATTTATAAATAACGTTAGAAGACATAATTTCTAACGTTTTCTTATTCACAAAAAAAGAATCCTAAGATTCTTGATAGTCAATACATCGATTATATTTATGAATTAAATTGCGAACATTTCTTAATCCATATTTATAAATATCAGCTTCATTTAAAATTTGTTCCGAAGAAATAGAATGATTTTTTAAATTTCTTTTAATATATTCTTTGGCAACTTCTTTGGTAATTGGTTGATACTCTATCACTGCATCAATTCTTCCCACAAGTTCTTTTGATAAAAGGCCATCAAAACAAACCAAATTAGATTTAGAAAAACCAATCTTTTCTTTTCCAACCACATTACTTGTTAAAAAAATAAATGTATGATCAAACCGAATTTTATTTCCTTTACGATCAGTAATAAACCCTTCATCTAAAATTTGAAGTAATAAATTCAAAACTTTCGGATGAGCTTTTTCGATTTCATCAAACAAAATAGTAGAAAAAGGAGATTCCCTTAAATTTTCTAATGCATAGTGATCATCATACCCAATATACCCTGAAGGCGCTCCAATAAGTTTATTGATACTTTCTTCACTTGCATATTCACTCATATCTAATCGAATCAGCTGCGTTCCTAAAGTATCATTTATAATTTTTACCGTTTCTGTTTTCCCAACACCACTACCACCAACTAGTAAAAAACTAGTTCCTTTTTTTCTAGGACTTTGCATCACATCCAAAAGATGACAAATCACATCCTCTTGTCCTAATAAATTCTTTTGTAAATTTTCTTTTAAATGATTTAAAATTTCTTTTGGTTTCACCCGAATTTTCATATGTGTTTTCGCTTCAATCATTTCTAAAATATCATCTTTAGAAATAGAAAGTTTTGAAATACTATTAGAAGATGTTAATTCTTGTTTTAACTTTTCTTCCAAAGTAGCTTCTTCAATCGCCAAATCATAATCGCCATTTTTGACCCATTTTTCTTTTCTTTTTCTTACTTTTTCTAACTCTTTAGGAACAACTTTGGTATTCTTAGAATTTTTTAATTTGACATGAGCACAAACGGAATCCAAAAGTTCAATGGTTTTATCAGGATTACATTTTGAAAATAAATACTCTTCACTATAATCATAAAAATCTTGTAAATTTTCTTCAGTAAGAAGAACTCCATAATGAGATTCAATATGAGGTTTTAATGTTTCTAATATATGAAGCATATCTTTTTCTTTTGGTTCCTCAATCATAATTTTTTCAAATCTTCTATCTAAAGCCTTATCTTTCTCCATATATGTATGATACTCTTCTAACGTAGTCGCCCCAATTACCTTAATTTCTCCACGTGCTAAATAAGGTTTCAAAATATCGGAAGCCGCAATGGCACCTTCAGCTCCACCCGCATTTACCATCGTATGAATTTCATCTATAAATAAAATAATATTTTTGGCATCAATCACTTCCTTAATAATTTTATGTAAACGTTCTTCAAATTCACCTCGATATTTTGTCCCTGCTACCAACGAACCCATTTCTAAACTAATAATTTCCATTTCTTCTAATTCACTTGGAACATCTTTCAATTTAATTCTTCTAGCAAGTTCTTCTACCAAAGCCGTTTTTCCAACTCCTGCTTTTCCAAGTAACAAAGGATTATTTTTTTGCCTTCGAAGTAACGTTTCAATCATTCTCGTCACCTCAGCATCTCGCCCAACAATTTTTTCGTTTTTATTTACTGATTCACTTAAAGAAATGCCAATTTTCAAAATTTCTAAATTTTTTCTAGATTCTTTTGTAATATGTTTTCTTTTTAAAGAACTATATACTTCATCCACAGGAATATCAAGTCCAACTAAAATACGAAACGCAACACCTTCTCCTTCTTCTAATAAAGCCAAAAATAAATGTCTTGGACTCACAACACCTTTATTATTTTCAGAAGCATCCATACAAGCAATTTCAATGACTTGTTTTAACATAGGAGTATATAAATTTAATTCCTGTTCACGACTGGCATGCCCTACCAAAGAAATAAGTTCTTTTTCAAAAACGGAATACGTAAGTCCATACTCCTTTAAAATATTAGAAACATCATTTTCTTCACTCAAAATAGCTAAAAGCATATGTTCTGTTCCTACATAAGGATGTCTAAGTTTCAACCGAATATTCTCTGCTTTTTTTAAAATTGCTGCCACTTCAAAATCATAATCATGAAACATAAAAAAATCCTCCTTAATAACCCTATGATAAATATGGGAAATTAGAAGAATTTTTATACAAAAATAGTATTATTTTATAAATATGTTAATAATGTAAAAATTACAAGTAAACATACAAGCATTCCTACAAAGAACTTCCAAATATATTGTAACCATTTCTTATAAGAAACATTAGCATAACTAAGTCCAAATAATAAATATACACTAATAGGCGTTACAAATTGAATAAGTCCATAAATTGTGATAAAAATTAAGAACACAATATTACCTTCAGCACCAGTATAGCTTGCTAAATAGTAATTCAAAGAGAATCCTAAATAAGCTAAATCACTATTAAAGATACTTCCAATAAATGCTTGTAAAGTACTAATAAATGGATTAAATGAAGAAGTCATCGTACCAAGTGCATTAATAATTGTTGGCATAAATGGACACCAGTAAATAAATACGAATACCATATATGCAAGTACAAGGAATAATGTTGGTTTTACAAGCTTCTTCATACCATCCCAAGCACTATCAAATAATTCATTCCATTTTACTTTTCCAATAATAGCCGCAATAAGAGTTACAATAAGAACAACAATTAGATAAGTAAATAAATACCATTCTCCAAATGCTGGAACTAATGAATAAGCTAAATTTGGTAAAGTATTTCCGAAGATTGCTCCAAATATTGATACTTCTCCAATAGCAAGTTCCATAAGCCAAGTATGGAAATCTTGGAAAACAGTAACATTAATCTCTGTCCATGAAACAAAACCTAACACTGCAAAAACTAGTAATACAATGAAAACTAAAGCAGCAGGCCAAGCTTTCGCATGTTTTTTCTTTGGTTCTTCTACTTGAAATAAATCTTCATCTTTTTCAAGAGCTTTCTCTTTTAAATGTTTCTTTAGATATAGAACTTCAAAGAAACTATATAAAACAAAGGCAAGAACTAAAATACCAATTCGAACAACTAACTCCGTAGTTAAAGTAATTTCTGCTCCACCATAACCAAGATAATCAATAAAACCAATCATGCCTTCTGTTCCAATCGTTGCACCCAAAACTCCAACAAGCATAGCTCCAAAAGTACTTACAAAAGCACTGATTTTATTTAGTCCAATTCTTCTTAACACTGTAAATGCAAAAGGTACAAAAATAAGCAATACCATTGTATTATTTAACACAGATGCAAGAACAGCAAATAAAAATGTTGAAACTAGAGCAAAAATAACTTCCTTTCCTTTTCCTAATTTTTCTAGTTTAGAAACTAAAGCTTTGTAATTTTCTGTTTTGCATAAAATTCCATAAAACATTCCGATGCAAAGTAAGAAACAAATTTGAATCGAATAGTTTTGAATTCCAAAAACAAAACCATAAAATATATGTACAAGCCCAATTCCTTGCCACATTTCTCCTTCTGTAAAAGCTCCTCCAGTTCCAAATGTTCCAGATGGAATCAACCAACTAAGTAGAACTATAAGAATTAACATAAGAGAAATCACTTTCACTAATTCATGTTCTTTGAACAATTTTTTCATTTTTTATCCTCCTCCAACTAAATTATAACAATAAATCAAAAAAATGTTAACAAAAAAATAGTGAAAAACTGGTGAAAATAACCATTTTTTCTTCTAAAATTTTCAAAAGAAAAAAGAAGTCTCAAAAACTTCTAATCTTTTGGTTTCATCGTTGGGAACAAAATAACTTCCCGAATTGTATCTTGTTCCGTAAATAACATACATAATCGATCAATTCCAAAGCCAATTCCACCAGCAGGAGGCATACCATATAAAAGAGCTTCAATGAAATCCATATCAATATCATTGGCTTCTTCGTTTCCTAAATCTCTTTCTTTTAATTGTTCTTCAAAACGACTCAATTGATCTATTGGATCATTTAATTCGGTATAAGCATTGGCAAATTCTTTTCCACCAATAAATAATTCAAAACGATCGACAAATCTTGAATCCTTTGGATTTTTCTTTGTAAGTGGTGAAATTTCCACCGGATGTCCATATAAGAATGTTGGTTGAATTAAAGTTTCTTCTACATATTTTTCAAAAAATAAATTCATAATATGTCCAACACTTTTTTGATGTTCTAAAACGGGAATATGATGTTCTTCCGCCAAAGCCAAAGCTTCTTCTACAGTCATTTCTTTTTCAAAATCAATCCCTGTTTTTTCTTTAATGGCACTAGCCATACTAACACGTTTAAAACTTTTACTTAAATCAATATCATAACCACACCAATGATAAATATATTTTCCAAAAACATTTTGAGCAATTGTCTTAAACATACTTTCAGTAAGTTCCATCATACCTTCTAAATCAGAATAAGCAAGATAAGCTTCCATCAAGGTAAATTCAGGATTATGTTTTGGATCCATTCCTTCATTACGGAACACTCTTCCAATTTCATAAACAGCATCCATTCCTCCAACAAGAAGTTTCTTTAAAGGAATTTCCAAAGCAATTCTCAAATACATATCAATATCTTGAGCATTATGATGAGTAATAAAAGGACGAGCGGCGGCCCCTGTAAGAACAGAACCCAAAACAGGTGTTTCCACTTCCACAAAATTTCTATCATCCATAAAGTTTTGAATCGTGCGAATAATCTTTGGTCTTGTAAAAGCCACTGTTCTTGCATCATCATTCATAATCAAATCGACATAACGATGGCGAAATCTTTCTTCCACATCACTAAGTCCATGAAACTTTTCAGGTAATGGTTTTAAAGATTTTACCAAATGCGTATATTCTAAACATTTAATCGTAATTTCTCCAGTTCCTGTTTTCATAACATACCCAGTAACTCCAACAATATCACCAATATCAGCCATTTTAAATAAAGAATATGTTTCTTCTCCAACATCATTAATAGAAATATAAACTTGAATATTTCCAACACGATCTTTGATAGAGAAAAAACTTGCTTTTCCCATTTTTCGAATAAAAAGAATTCTTCCAGCAACCGTAACCATATTCTTTTCATCTTCTAATTCATCATGTGTTTTTTCACCAAATTTTTCTTTAATGGAAACCGAATAATCACTTACATCAAAACGACTTCCAAAAGGATTAACTCCCATTTCTACTAACTTATTTAACTTATCTCTTCTTACTAACTCTTGTTCACTAAGTTCTCTCATAAAACACAACCTTTCTAATAAAAAAAGAGGTTTCATCCTAATAAAGGACGAACAACCTCTTTAATGTCCGCGGTACCACCTTAGTTCATGAATAATCATGCTCTTTAAAGTTTTAACGAGCTTCCCCGAATACACTCCAATGCTTTTTTCATAATTTCGTTTTTAATAAGTTACACCAACCCTTATCTCTCTATAAAAAACATAAACTACTACTCCATCTTCTCCGTGTTTGTGATAATAATATACGAAATTTTATTAAAAAAGTCAATAAAATATAATTTTTATTCTTCCAAAGTTAATATAAATGGATGATTTTCTGAGCCATTTGGTTCTTGATTCTCAGTATTTTCATCAACATTCACATAAACATTAGATTTTAAATACAAAACAGGACTAGTACTTTGTGTTACAAAAGTTGCATAACTACTGACTCCCCCTTTAGACCAAATCCAATAAATAGTAATAGGATCAGTAGTTACATCCAATGTTAATTGAATTTTAGATGTATATAACCAATTATTGGTATAGCAATCACTCAAATTTTCCCATTCACTTAAATTTTGCATTAAACATGAATTTCGATTGTTATCTTCTCCTCCACCAGTAGCATATCCATAATCACTAACATACATTAAACCAATTCTTCCTTCCCATTTATCTGGATTACGATCATTTACATTATTTCCTCGTTCATTTCTATAAAACGTTGCTACTAATTCTTCTTCATCATTTCCTCCTAAATTCCATGAAATATCATCAGCAATATAATATTTTTGAGTTGAATCTTTAATTCCATTATTTTCAAAATTACAGGTAGATTTTGAACTAGGAAGTCCTCCTATAGTTGTTGAAATATAACATTCCGCATCACTTACTGAACCATAATAACTTTGATTTAACATTTCCATTAGTTTTGAGTTTGACCAGTTATTTGAATAATGTTCTTCAGAATCTTCAGATCTATCCCAAGCATAATCACCAAGAGGCTGACTTCTAATTAGTTTTACTCTTTGTTCTACATTTCCGCTTGTTGTTTTAACATTTACAAGTCCAATGATTCGCCAAAGTTCACAATGATCTGTTCCACTAGAATAACCTTCATCACAATTAAACCATACATAATTTTTTGGAGTTTTTCCTACATATCTTAATTCAGACTTTTCAAAGCCCTCTGCTAATATTTCGTCTCCGGTAGTTTCTTTTTCATGAACTTGAGTAATTAATCCATTTCCACTTTCATCTAAAGAATCAGCGATTACGTCCGGAAAAGGTACAGTTTGTTCTTCAGTTTGAGGAGTATTACCTTCATTTGTTGCAGCATTAATAATATTTACACTTGCTTCAAATTTTTTACCCATTTGATTATTATCAGCATTTTCACCCATCCACAATATTAAATTATAAGTTACTTCTTCATCTTGTTTTAAAACTCCACTTTCTAAAAGATAGGAATCAGCTAGTATATCTTTAGAAAAATGTAAATTTTCAGTTGTTAAATCTTTTGTATCTTCATTTTCTACTTCCAAATTTTTTCCTTCTGTTGGTTTTTCAGCATCATTTTTATAAAGAACAAATTTAATATATTGATCATCTAAAGTATTTGTATTTGGAGTATTTAATGTTACATGATATTTCGAATTAATAGAACAAGTATTCTTAATTTTAAATATATAAGGAGTATTGTTAAGTCCTTTGGTATCATTCATAGGATAAGTATTTGTTAAATGTATATTCTTATGAGTTGTTGTTTCTTCAGGTGAAATTTCAGAACCTTCTTCCAAGTTTTCTAATTCTTCAAAAGAAATTGAAAAACAACCAATCTCTACAACATTCTCTTCATCTCCATGCAAAGAAACAATCCAAAGTGCATAACTTTGATAAGTCATAAGACATAACGCCATTAATAATACAGTTACAATTAATCCTATTTTATATCTATATCGCATACCCGATTCCTCTTATTCTACTTTAAATTATACAAATTTTTATTACATGGGTCAAGGAATATTTTTGAAATCAATAAAAACTATTATGAGATAAACAGTTTCATAATATTTTTACTTCTAAATTATATAAAAAGTAATATATTTATTCACTTTTTTCAATACTTTGGCGATTTTTCGAGGGTAAAAAGTGTCAATTTTGGCGATTTTTCGAGGGTAAGACCAATTTTACAACAAAAAAAGAGAGTTTAAATCTCCCCTAATTCTTTCAAAATAGTATATAATTTTTCTTCATCCCAAATCGGAATTTGAAGTTCTCTAGCTTTCGTTTCTTTACTTCCAGGATTTTCTCCGACAATCACAACATCCGTTTTAGAAGAAACACTACTACTAGCTTTACCACCATAAGACTCAATAATTCTTTCAATTTCATCACGTCCCATAAAGGAAATAGTACCCGTAACAACAAAGCGTTTATCAGTAAAATCATCACTGGTCTTTAATTCTTCTCCTAAAAATTTCATATTTAATCCCAATTCTTTTAGATTGTGAATAAGTGCTTGGTTATCCACATTAGAAAAATAATTTTCAATATTTTCAGCTAAAATTGGACCAATATCTCGTATTTTCAATAATTCTTCTTTGGTTTTAGTCATTAAATTTTCCATTGTTTGAAATTTTCTTGCTAATAAAAGAGCCGTTTTATCGCCAATTCCCCCTATGCCTAATCCAAAAAGTAATCTCTCTAAACTATTATTTTTACTTTCTTCAATCGCCATAAGTAAGTTATCCACACTTTTATTTCCGTATCCTTCTAATTCAATTAAATCATTCTTATGAACATCCAAATGATAAATATCTGGAATCTCTTTAATAAATCCAAGATTAAAGAAATCTTCCATAATTTTTTCACCAAAACCATCAATATTCATCGCATGTCTAGACACAAAGTGAATAAGTCCTTCAATATGTCTAGCTGGACAATTCGGATTCATACAATAATGATCTACTTGATCTTTTTTCTTCTTCAAAGGACTTCCACAAATAGGACAATTTTGAATCATTTCAAAATCTTTTTCATTTCCCAATCTTCGTTCTAACTTCACTTCTACAACTTCAGGAATGACATCTCCGGCTTTCCGAATAGACACTGTATCACCAATTTTTAAACCTTTTTCTAAAATATAATCTTCATTATGTAAGGTTGCTCTTTTTACCGTAGAACCCATGACAATCACCGGATCTAAAACAGCATTCGGTGTAATTCTTCCTGTTCTTCCTACTGTAAAAATAATATCTGTAAGTTTTGTTAAAACTTCTTCAGCCGGAAATTTATAAGCAATTGCCCATCTTGGATACTTTGAAGTATACCCAAGTTCTCTTTGCATATCTAAATCATTTACTTTTACTACTACCCCATCAATATCATAAGGTAAATAACCTCGTTTTTCTGTATATTCATGAATAAAATCTAAAATTCCTTGCACATCTTTTACTTTCCGACTTTCCGGATTTGTTTTAAAACCTAACTCTTTCATAAATTCCAATGCTTCATAATGGGTATGAATTCCATAATCCAAAGGATTTGGTAAATGATAAATCCATGTATCAAGATTTCTTTCAGCCGCGATCGAAGAATCTAATTGCCTAATAGAACCAGCCGCTGCATTACGACAATTTTGCAAAAGAGCTTGACCATTTTGGGAACGTTTGGCATTTAATCTCGCTAAAGTTTCCTTGGCCATATAAATTTCTCCCCGAACTTCAATAGAAATTGGTTTCTTTATTCTCATTGGTACAGTTTTAATTGTTCGAACATTATGTGTAATATCTTCCCCAACAGTTCCATTTCCTCTGGTCGCCCCACTATAAAAAATACCATTTTCATATCGTAAAGAAACAGAAAGACCATCAATTTTTAATTCACAAACATACTCAGGATGAAATCCACTTTTTCTAATTCTTTCATCAAAAGCTTCAATTTCACTTTCATTAAATACATCTGGTAACGAAAGCATTGGAATTTTATGAGTAATTTTTTGAAATTTATCAATTACCATCCCACCAACTCGTTTTGTTGGGGAATTTAAAGAGGCATACTCTGGGTACTTTTCTTCTAAGGTTTCTAATTCTCTTAAATATTTATCAAATTCTTGGTCCGTAATTGTTGGATTATCTAAAACATAATAGTTATAATTTGCTTCCTCCAATAATTGTTCCAATTCTTCCATTCTTTGTTTGATATCTTCCATTAAAAATCACTCCCATAAATGTGATGGATACTCATTATTTTCTTTCATTTCATTTAATTTTTCTTTCACACTATCTAAATCACTTTTATATGTCATACCAATCCATGTTCCTTTACTTGGACGATGATAAATCGTAATTTTCTTCTTTTCTAAATTTTCTTTTAAGCAATCTGGTAAAAGGGCTTCATGACTTAAAATATAGTCTTCCTCATTTTGGAAAAAAGATTCCCAATATTCATGCAAAATAGTATAAATATCATGTTGAAAAGCAAAGAAATTCATCGATACAGGTGCATCCACAGGAATCGAAAACGCTGCATCACCATTCAAAGGAGTTGCAATCACATCTTCTCCTGTTTTCACAATACTACTTTCAATCATATCAATGATTTCTTCTCCTTGAAACTTTAAAACACCTCGTTTTACAGCTCCAGAAAGAGAACTGGTAACTCCAAAAGGATAAGAAATACTAGCATAAGTATAAGGAGTTTCTACTGTTTTTAAAAAAGAAATTGCTTCTTCATAAGCTGAATACCCATAAAAGTCATCGGCATTAATTACCGCAAAAGAAGAAGACACATAAGGTTCACTTGCCAAAATAGCTTGCACAGTCCCCCATGGTTTTTCTCGCATTGGAAATGACTTATCAACAGGAATATCTTCCAATTTTTGAAACGCATAACAAACTTCAATTTTATCTTTCAAACGATTTCCTATGGTATCTTGAAAATCTTTTAAATTTTCTTCTTTAATCACAAAAACAACTTTTGTAAATCCAGCCTTTTTGGCATCATAAACCGAATAATCAATTAAAAAATTGCCATCCTCATCTACGGGTGTAATTTGTTTTAATCCACCAAACCTAGAACCCATTCCAGCCGCCATAACAACTAACGTATACTCTTTCATCTTTTCCCTCTTTCTAAATATTTACATTTTTCTTCTAAACTTTCGGTTACTTCTTCTAACGTATCACCACAAGCAGTAATAATTTCAATATTTTTCAAAGCCATACCATCTAAATATGACTTCTCAATAAATGCTCTTATTTTATTTTCTTTTTGTTGATAACGAAAACAAAACTTCATGTCCAATAGTAATAAACGATATAAATTTGGGTATTTTACAAAATCTATACAACTTCCTTCCATATTTTGTAACGGAACTGCTCCCTTTTTAGTAGGATAATAAATAGTAGTTAAAAACGTATCTCGATTCCAAAAAATTTTAGTTAAATATTGATATAAAGAATACTCTTTCATTTTTTTACTCTTTCCAATTTTTGACACAAAGTATTCATCATATCTAAAATATGCTTATCCTCTGCGGAACAAAAAGGATGAGTTCCCATCAAATCATTCGTTAACACTGCTTCATACATTCCTTTTTGAGGAACACATTTTAAAAGTAATGAATAATTCTGTCTTAAATATTCTTGAATTCGATCATACTTCAAAAAATAATATTCAGGAATATATTCTCCTGGTTTTAACATCAATGCTCCTTGATGCGATAAAAACCAATATTCTCTAATTTTATCATGTTCCATTTGTAGTTTCATAAATTCACCAATATGACCATGAATTCCTAAACGAATTTCTTGTTCCATATATAACATATTTCTTTTTTGGAGTAACTTTAAATGTTGTTCTAAGCTTTTGAATACTTGCGAAACACTACAACCTTTCACTTCATCATCAATAACTTTTTGATAAGTTTCTTTATACCCTCCAACTCTTTCTTGATGAGAAAGCTCTCCCACCAAACATTCCTGATATTGTAAGGATAACGAACTAGTTTTTAATTTTTCCTTTAAAAGAGGAAAATCTTCAAACACATTCTCTGAAACCAAATAATCACCAATCCAATAATTCACACCATCATCATACTTTCGTAGAATCGCTCCTTCTACATTATTACTACTATTTCGAACTGAAAACACAAGGAAAACATCTTTTTGATTTAAAACATCCAAATTCATATTCTAACCTACTTTCTTAATACTTTTATGATTTTTTTGTAGTTTACGAAGTCCGTATGGTTTAGGAAAAGCAATCGTAACCAATTCATCATCACATCTTACTACTACTCCTCTTCCATACATAGAATGTATCACAATCTCTCCTACTTTAAATGTTACATCATTTTCATAATACGCATCATCATGATCTGTTTCATTTTTAGAAGAGTAAATCATTTCCCCATTATCTTCTTTTTCTAAAAGGTCTTCCGCAATTTCTTTAATAAATCGACTTTCCGGATAAGAATTCGTATTTCCATAAAGCATTCTTGAACGCGCTCCTAATAAATATAAACGTTCCTTAGCCCTTGTAATTCCTACATAACAAAGTCTTCTCTCTTCTTCCACTCCTCCTTCTTCTGAAAAACTATTTTGATGTGGAAAAATTCCATCATCCATACCAATCAAAAAGACTACTGGAAACTCTAATCCTTTGGCACTATGCAAAGTCATTAAAGTAACTACATCTACATCATTTTTATGTTCTGAAATATCAGCAACCAAACTAATTTCTTCTAAAAAGTCTCCTAAATCAACACTTCCTGTTCTTTCTTCAAACGTAGCCGTAATACTTTTAAACTCCATTAAGTTATCAAGTCTTAATTCACTTTCCAAAGAACTATCACTTTCTAACTCACTTTTCATTCCACTTTTTTCTAACACGGCATCCACAAGTTCTGTCAAAGAAGAATTTTTAGCATACTCTTGTAATTCTAAAATAATATTTTTAAAACTGAATTCTTTTCCACCTTGAATCGCCTCAAACATACTAGTATTAGATATATTTGCAAACGTTTCTAACTTTTCAATAGAAGAAAGTCCAATTCCTCTTTTAGGAACATTAATAATTCTTCTTAACGAAATATCATCAGAAGGATTTAAAATAAGTCTTAAATAACTTAATAAATCTTTAATTTCTTTTCTTCCATAAAAGTAATAACTTCCGACAACTTTATAAGGAATATTCGCTTTTAAAAATTGTTCTTCTACCACCCGTGCCTGAGCATTGGTTCGATAAAACACGGCAATGTCTTTCTTTTGATACCCATCAATAAATAATTTTTGAATTTCTTTTAACACAATCGAAACTTCTTCTTTTTCATTCATCGCCCGAAAATACTTTGTTTTTACTCCTTCTCCATGATGACTTCTTAAATTCTTTTCTTTTCTTTCTTTATTATGTCGAATCACACTATTGGCAGCATCCAAAATCATTTTTGTACTGCGATAATTATCTTCTAAAGGAATCACTAAAGTATCTGGATAATCTTTTTCAAAATTTAAAATATTTTTATAATTTGCTCCTCGAAATTGATAAATAGATTGATCAGGATCTCCTACCACAAACAAATTACGATGTTTTCTTGCTAAAATTTTCACAAGCTGATATTGTACTTCATTGGTATCTTGATACTCATCAATTAATATATATTGAAACTTATCTTGATAATGTTCTAAAACTTCAGGATTTTCTTGAAATAGTTTAACGGGAAGTAAAAGTAAATCATCAAAATCAACTGAATTATTTTTATGAAGTTTCATTCGATATTCTTTATAGACTTCATAGGCAACTTGTTCCATATCACTTTGAAAATATTTTTCAATTTCACTATCAGTTAACATTTCATTTTTAATAAAACTAATCCGATTTCTTATATAACTTGGACTAACTTCTTTCGGATTATACCCTTTTTCTTTCATAATTTTTTTAATCAAAATACTTACATCTTCGGTATCTAAAATCGTAAAATTACGAGTCATGCCCAGTTTTAAAACATTCTCCCTAATAATTCGTAATCCAAAAGAATGGAATGTTCCCACAAAAGAATCAATCGAAGGAACCATTTTTTCTAATCGTTCTTTCATTTCTTTCGCAGCTTTATTGGTAAATGTAATCGCTAAAATTTGATAACTGGGAACTCCTGCTTCAATTAAATTAGCAATTCGAGTCGTTAAAACTTTTGTTTTCCCCGAACCTGCTCCCGCGATAACCAAACAAGGACCATTCTTATGGCATACTGCTTTTTTCTGTAATTCATTCAAACTCTCTAAGTCAATCATGTTAATCTAACCTCATAAACATTGTACTAAATTTAAAAGTAAAAGTCTATGAAATACCTTGAAAATTTAATCTTTTTTATAAAACAAAATATCATCTACATTACAATCTAAAGCATAACAAAATCTAGAAATTACATCTAAATCAACCCGTGTAACTTTCCCATTATAATAACGATTTACCAAATCGTAACTCATCGCGGTCATTGAACTTAATTTTCCTCTACTAATTTTTTTAGCATCTAAAATATGTTTTAAATGAATTTCTATTTTTCCATAATCTTTTAATATATAAATAGTTTGTTCCATAAATACCTCTTTCATTCAACATAAGTATAAAATTAATTACATTTTTTTATTAGTTATCAAAAATAATTAATGATTTTATCATAAGGATTTGTTGCAAAAAAAAGTATTTTCATATATAATAAAGATAATAAAGGGTGTGTAAAGTTATGGAGTTTAAATTAAAAAATAAGATAAAATTAATTGTTTTTTTAGTTTTATTTATCTTTTTCATAGGAAGTATATGTCTCGTTTCTTTTCAACAGAAAAAAAATATTGAAATAGAAAAAAACGAAACTAATACTGAAACTAGTCAAGAAAATATTTCCAATGAAAGTATTACTACTCCGGATGAAAGTATTGCTATTCCAGATGAAAGTACAGCTATTCCTCATAATGAAGATAAAAAACCAACGGAAAATAACGATGACCTCGTTGACGATATTATAATGGAAGATGACATAATACTAAAGCTGCCTGTAGAAGATGAAGAAAAAGAAAGAAATTAATTATGAAGAAGGCTTTGAAAGAGAAAAAATTATTTGCTTTTTTAGGATTATTTATTATACTTTTGAGCATCTTTGGTGTTTCTTATGCTTATTGGATGCTTACTAAATATCAAGATGATAAAAATGTTGTTACTAGTAAATGTTTTAAAGTAACTATGTTTAAAGAAGGAACTGGGATTACTCTTGAAAAAGCCCATCCTATTAGTGAAGAAGAAGGTCAAAATTTAGAAGGTTACACTTTTTCAATTGAAAATATTTGTAGTACCATTGCCACTTATCAAATTAACCTAGAAGAAATTGAGTTACCAACAGAAACAAAAAGATTAAGTGGTGAATACATAAAAGTAAGTTTAAATGGAAGTAAAGGAAAAAAACTTGATCTATTTGATGAAGTAGATCCAACTTTTAAAAAAGATGAAGAAGGAGAAGGAGTTACTACTGATGAATCTCACAAATTAACAACCGGAAAATTAGAACCAGGAAAAACAAAAGAATTCACTCTAAAGCTATGGATAAGTGATGATACTCCAGCGAAAGATGAAACAATGAATGCTTTATTTAAAAGTAAAGTATCTATTATTAATAGTTATAAAAAGGATGGAAGTAATGAAATTACAGTGGAAGTAACATCAAAAAATGAATCTTACAGTAACGAAAATGAAACTATTCAAATTACTGCTACAAGTGAACTATATGATTTAAAAGAATATAGTTTTGATGATAAGGAATATTTTCCAATTGACCAAGGATCTCAAAAATATACTTTAGAAAAAATTCATGACACAGAAGGAAAATACACTATTTATTTTAAGGATATTGAAGAAAATAAAGTGGCTAAAGAATATGAAACCACCATGTTAGATCAAAAAGATCCAGAAATAGAAGTAACAAAAGAAGACGGAAAATTAAAAATTCAGTTTCAAGATGAAAAATCAGGACTAAAAGAATACAAAATTGATGATGAAACAGAAGGAAACTGGATAGAATTAAATGGAGAAAAAACAATTGAAATAGAATATCCTATAAAAGATGCTTCAACAATTTTTATTTCTGTTAAAGATAATGCTGGGAATGAAACATCAACAGATTGTTACACTCAAGAAACAGATTCAAATAATCCTCAAGCTACAATTACAACCGATTTAACAGAATGGGGAACAAAAGATACAATTAACCTAAATTTAACTGACGATGAAAGTGGCATAAAAGAAATAACAATTTTAAAAGATGAAAAAGAAATTTACCATGAAAAATTACCAAAAGCCTTGAAAACATATCAACATAAACAAGAAGTAACCGAAAATGGAACTTATCAAATTAAAGTAAAAGATTTATATGGAAATGAAATTATAAACGAAATTGAAATAACTAAAATTGATACTACCCCTCCTGAAATAAACGGAAATATTAAAACAGAAGGAAAAACAGTAACTATTGATTTAACAAATTCAAATGATAATGAAATGGGAATTCAATATTATGAATATTGCCTCAACGAAGAATGTATAACCAAAAATGACTCTACTCATACTTTTGAAAATATTAGTGGAAATTATGAAATAATTGGAAGAGTTTATGATCAAAATAACAATCGCTCAGAAATAAAAGAAACTTTATTAATAGATCCTGCAGCCAAAATAGAAGAAACAAAATATGCAACTTTACAAAATGCGATTGATGCTGCAACCGAAAATCAAACGATTACAATCTTAAAAAATATCGATGAAGCTGTAGAAATTACAGAAGATAAAAAAATTATCTTAGAAGTTGGAGAATATACTATTAGTTCTAATATTAAAGAAACTCCAACAATAATAAATCGTGGAACTTTAAATATCAATAATGGAACTATTACTTCTGAAATAACTTTTGCAATAAATAACTTTGGGACAACAAATATTGTGAATAGTACCATAAAAGGAAAAAATAATTCAATAATAACAAGACCTAATTCGAGTATGACAATTTCAGGAGATAATACTCATATTGGAGGAGAGGATGAACTTTCTGAAAAGGGAACTGGGTATCCAACTATTTATGTACATAAAAATGCAACATTAGATATCAAAGATGGAAATGTTACATCTATAAATTCTAATGCTATTTATTCTGATAAAGATTCTATAGTAACTATTTCCGATGGAACTTTTACTTCCGAAACAGATTTAGCTATAACGATCTATGGAAATACAACGATTTCAGGTGGGACTATAACAAGTCCAGTTAACGCCATTGATATAAAAAAAGATGCAGAAGTAACGATTTCAGGAGAAACTACTACAATAAAAACCAATGATACACAGAAATATGAAACAATATATATTTACGAAGGTGGAAACTTAACAATCAATAACGGAAATATAAGTGGAAAAAATAAAGCTGCCATATATGTTGCAAAAAATTCCACACTAAACATAACAGGTGGAAATATTACCTCAGAAACAACTCGTGCAATAACTAGTTTTGGAACAGCAACAATTTCTGGTGGAACAATTGCAGGCGCAACAAACACAATTGTAGTTAATGAAAATTCAAACGTAACTATATCCGGAGAAAATACTCAAATTGGTGGAAAGGATATAAGCTCATATCCAACTATTTATGTATACGATGGTGGAGAACTTAATATAGAAAATGGAGCTATTACATCTTTAAATTCTTCGGCAATTGAAAATGAAAAAAACTCTATGTTAACCATAAAAGATGGAACAATCACTTCACAAACAAATAACGCAATAACTAGTTTTGGAACAACAAATATTTTAGGTGGAACAATTGCAGGCACAACAAACACAATTGTAGTTAAAGAAAATTCAAATGTAACTATATCCGGAGAAAATACTCAAATTGGTGGAAAAGATATAACAAATGGTAATAATACTTATCCAACAATTTCTATAAATACAAATGGTAAAGTAACTATAGAAAATGGAAATATCACATCTAAAAATTCTGCAACTATAAAAACTGCAGAAAATGCTACTTTAATCATATCAAACGGAAATATTAATTCCGAAAAATTAAATGCCATTACCAATTATGGAACTACAGAAATATTAGGTGGTACCATTAATGGAAAAACAAGTACAATAACTGCAAGAACCGGTTCAAAAGTAACGATTTCGGGAGAAACCACAAATATCGGAGGAAATGATATACTTTCTGAAGAGGGAACCGGTTATCCAACTATTTTTGTATATGAAAATGCAACATTAGATATCAAAGGCGGAAATGTTACATCTATAAATTCTTCTGCTATTTATTCTGATAACGCTACTTCTATAATAACTATTTCCGGTGGAAATATTACTTCTGAAAATAACATGGCCATGGATAACCATGGTACAACAACTATTTCTGGAGGTACGATAAGAGGAACAAATGCTATTGAAGTAAAAAAAGGTGCAAATGTAACAATTTCAGGAGAAACTGCTACCATAGAATCAAATGAAAACCAAAAAAAAGCGACAATATATGTCTATACAGGAGGAAATTTAACGATTAATAATGGAAATATAATTGGAAATAATGGCATAGCAATATATAACTATTCTACTACAAACATAACAGGTGGAAATATTACCTCAGAAACAACTATCGCAATAAATAGCTATGGTTCTACAACAATCTCTGGAGGTATTATTAAAGGAAAATCTAATTCAATAACGGTAAGAAAAGGATCAAATGTAAGTATTTCAGGAAACAACACTCAAATTGGCGGTGCTGATAAAACCGGTGATGAAGGCGGAGGTTATCCGACCATTTATGTATATGAAGGTGGGGAACTGAATGTCGAAGATAGTACGGTTACATCCATAAATTCTGTTCCTATTTATACACAACCAAATTCCACAACAAATATTTCGAGTGGCACAATTACTTCTGAAAAAACTTCAGCTATAAAAACTTATGGGACAACAAAAATCACAGGTGGTACAATTACAGGTAAAAGTGCTGCTATTGAAGTAAAAAATAATTCAAATGTAACAATCTCAGGAGGCACCATTAAAGCAGACAAAAATACAATAACAACAAGCGCCGGTTCAAATGTAACGATTTCTGGTGAACATACTCAAATCGGAGGATCTGATATAGTTTCTGATAGTGGAAGCACTTCTCCAACCATTTGGCTAGATGCAGATTCCATAGTAAATATTGAAAATGGAATAATTACATCTAATAATTCATCAACTATTTATAATAAAGCTTCTTCTACCGTAAACATTTCAGGAGGAACTATTACTTCTAAAAAAGGTTTAGCTATAAATAGCTATGGGACAACAAATATTTCAGGAGGAACCATTACTGGTACAACAAATTCAATAGCGGTAAGAGCTAATTCAAATGTAACAATATCAGAAAACTCTACAATAAGTAGTGATGCTCAAAGTAATGCGACTATTTATGTATACGAAAGCGGAAACCTAAATGTGAAAAAAGGAAATATTACATCAACTAACCATTTAGCAATTCAAACTACAAAAAATTCTACATTAACCATAGAAGGAGGTACTATTAATTCTGAAAAATCAATAGCTATCAATAATTATGGAACTATGAAAATCTCTGGAGGTACTATTACTGGAGCAACAAATACAATAATTTTAAGAGCTAGCTCAAATGGAACTATTTCAGGAAACCCTACTATAGGTGGAAATGATCTAGCTATTAGCGATGGTTCTTATCCAACTATTTATTTATATGAAAATGCAACATTAGATGTTCAAAACGGAAACATTATTTCTAAAAATTCCTCCGCCATTCAAGCAACTGCTAATTCTACTGTAAATATTTCAGGAGGAATTATTAAAGCTGAAAACAATTCTATATATAATTCTGGAAATATAAATATAACTAATGGAAATATATATGGAACGATTAGTAATGACAATGGTAAATTAGAAATTAAAGGCGGAACAATCGAAGCACAAGACTATACAACAATTATAAATTATGGTACAACAATAATTTCTGGACCAGCAACAATTACCAATAATAGTAAAAGCTACCCAACTATATATATTGCCACAAATGCCACTTATACTAACAATAATAGTGGTTCTACGATAACAAACAAAGGTGGAGGAAAAACAACAAACAAATAATACGTTTATTAACATTAAAGACTCATAATGAGTCTTTTTTAGCAATCGAGTAGAGAGAAATAATTAAATAATTTCGTCCCTCTCACA
>CANQEG010000006.1 GCA_947594705.1 uncultured Bacilli bacterium
TTAAATGTTGAAAAAGATCATGTGAAAGGTTTTGCCCCTGAAGTTGCTTGGGTCACTCAAGGGGGAGAGACTCCTTTAGAAGAAAGAATGTGTGTAAGACCCACCAGTGAAACCCTTTTCTGTGATCATTTTAAAAATATTATTCATTCTTATCGCGATTTGCCGATTCTTTATAATCAATGGTGTACGATTGTCCGTTGGGAAAAAACAACTCGTCCCTTTTTAAGAAGTAGAGAAATTTTATGGCAGGAAGGTCATACGATGCATGCTACAGAAGAAGAAGCGAAAAAAGAAACGTTACAAATGCTAAAAGTATATGAAGATTTTCAAAGAAATATTTTAGCATTACCAGTCATTGTAGGAAAGAAAACAGAAAAAGAAAAATTTGCTGGGGCAATGGAAACTTATACGATTGAAGCTATGATGTATGATGGAATTGCTCTACAAAATGGAACCAGTCATTATTTTGGACAAGGCTTTGCCAAAGCATTTGGAATAGAGTTTTTAAATGAAGAAAACAAATTAGAAACTCCTTATCAAACAAGCTGGGGATGTACCACTAGAATGATTGGAGGAGTGATTATGACTCATGGAGATAATCATGGTCTTGTCTTACCTCCTAATATTGCACCGATTAAAGTTCGGTTTATTCCTATTGGTAAAGAAGAATGCGTTTTAAATAAAATACAAGAACTTGCTAGTAAGTTAGAAGATATTACGTATGATATTGATACTTCAACAAAGTCTCCTGGTTTTAAATTTGCGGATGCGGAAGTAAAAGGAATTCCGATTCGTGTAGAACTAGGAATGCGGGATTTAGAAAAAAATGTTGTTACTTTAGTAAGAAGAGATACCTTAGAAAAAATCGAAGTTTCTTTAGAAGAAGCTATTACCAAGATAAAAGAATTACTTCCTATCATTCAAAAAGATATGTATGAACGGGCTTTAAAAAGAAGAGATGAAATGATTTATGAAACCGATTCTTATGAAGAATTTAAAAGTCTCGCCAAAGAAAAACCTGGTTTTATCTTAACCAATTGGTGTGGTGATACTGCTTGTGAAGAAAAAATTAAAGAAGAAACAGGGTTAAAAAGCCGTTGTATTAAAGATGAAGTGCATGATAAAACTTGCCTTTACTGTGGCAAAAAAGCGAAATATCAACTCTATTTTGGAAAACAATACTGATGAAATATCAGTTTTTTGTTTGCTTTTTCCAAAAAATGCTTGACAATCTGTAAAATCAGTGTATAATAAATACTCGTTGAAAGGGGGATGTTACCATGGAGATACTAGGTAACTACACAAAAAATCGTTATCTTTTAAGAGAAGAGGTTCGTAAGGACAAAGCTTATAAAGTAACGGAATTAGCACCACAACAAATGAATCGTACAACAATTTTAGAACAAGTAGATTCTGATAAAGAAATTAAAATGGGGGTTATTACTGATAAAAAAACGAATAAAGATATTATTCAATTACCTAATATCAGTTCAATTATTGCTATTTCTACATCTGATTTACTTGTAATATGTGAAAACGAGGATGAAAATTATGATTTCTATCATTATGAAATTTCTTTAAAAGGGGCTGAAAAAATCATAAGTATGGAGAAATTAACTAATATTAGTTCTCGTGATGATCATAAAATTTGGTTATTTAGTTCACCAAGAGCTGGTCAAATGATATATAACGCAAAAGCAAAAAGAGTATTCAATGTAAATGGTTTATTACCAAATGCAACTATGGCTAGTTTTCAAATTTATAATGATGAAAATCAAGACTTTGATTTTATTAAAATGAGCTTTAATTATAGTAAAGGAAAAGCGGAAGATATCATTACCGCATCGATAGATCCAGATTCTTTTGAAATTATGGAAACTTATAGTGTCAATCGACCAAATCATATTTTATATGAAGGAGAAACAAAAGAATCAGAAAATAAAAGATATCATATGGTAAGTAAAGATTTTATTCCATTTATTGAAGAAAATTATGGAAAAGCGTTAACACTAATTAATATGCAAATGGAGCTTATTGAAAAATTACCAGTAGAAGATATTAAAGCCATGATGGCATATAACCAAACAGCCTATAAACTTGTATTAGAACAAAAAAAAGCTGAGTAATCTCAGTCTTTTATTTTGTCTCCATATTCTAGCATGGTCGTAATAAAAATACCATAACCAGTAATTGGATTATCGACCACTACATGGGTCACCGCCCCAATTAACTTATTATTTTGAACAATAGGGGAACCACTCATTCCTTGCACAATTCCACCTGCTTTTTCTAAAAGTCGTTCATCTGTAATTTGAAAGGTAATGTTTTTTACTTCATTTTTTTCTTGAATTTTAATAATATCAATATCATAAGGTTCTTTTTGTTGTCCTTTTAAAACTGTATACATTTGAGCATTTCCTAAGGAAATATCATCTTTCGTTCCTACAGGAATATAGGTTTTACTGAGTTCTTCTTGATAGACTCCAAAAATACCTCGATTGGTGTTTTCTTTTATATCTCCATAAATATGATTAAAATTAAAGTTGGCATTTTTCTCACCCGCTAAACCATTAGAGCTTTTGCGAATTGCCGTGACTGTACTTTCAAATATATTTCCTGTTTTCACTTCGACAATACTAGAAGAGGTACTTTCTACAATTTCATGACCTAATGCTCCATATATTTTGGTTGAAGGGTCAATATAAGAAAGCGTTCCAATTCCCGTAATCCCATCTTTTACATATAATCCGGTTTTATAAACTCCATCTATCTGTTCTAAATTTAAAGCTGTCTTAAAAGAGTTTTCTTGTCTTTTTAAGGTTACAATTACTTGTCCATCTTTAATATTTTTTTCAATTTCACTCGTTAATTCTTCAATTGTTTCCACTTCTGTTTCATTAATATGGGTAATGTAATCGCCCACATGAATTTCGGGATACCCTTTTTGATAAGAACCATTTACCTTATAAAAACCAATCACCATAACTCCTGGAGTATCAATATGAATCCCAATTGTTTCTCCTCCTAAAATGACTTCATTAGAATATGCGAAGACAAACATTGGAAAAATAAGAAACATGAGAAAGAAATATTGTATTTTTTTCATTCTTATCACCCAATATTAGTATAACCAAAAAAGGCCTAAAAAAAATGGTAAAATGTGTTAATTACCATTATATGACATAGGCTAAAATACCACAAAGAATGCCTAAAACCATAATGATTAATACTAGCCAAGTCACAATTTTTCTTACTTTTGGATTCAAATTCATTCCCTCGTTTCTGTTAAAAAGAATATCATAAAATAAAGGATTTGTAAATAGAATGAAGTAGGAGAAAAAATATGAAACAAATCGCTCTTTATATGCAAAAAAAGAAGTATTTCGTAGTATTTTTACTCGTTTTATTCCTCTTTAGTGTACTCGTTGGAATTGCGGTTGGTCTTTCTCATGTTTCCGTTTTAGAAGAAGATGTTTTGTATTTTCAGGAAAATTTTAATTTTTATTCTTATCATTTGTTCTTTTTTCATTTTTTTGTTTTGGTGATTTCCTTTTTTGCTTCGTTTTTGGGAGTAGGGGGACTCATCATTCTAGCATTTTGGTTTTATGAAGGAATGAGCTGTGGGTTTTTACTCGCTATTTTTAGTTTTTTCTTAGGATGGAAAGGCCTTCTTTTTGCTTTTCTTTTCATTATTTTTATTAAAGGAATCAATTTATTTTTCAGTTTTTTCTTTACCATCAAGTCATTAGAAATGAGTAAAAAAATGATTGGAAAATACTTTTTTCATTATGATGTAACCAAAGATATTCATAAATTAGCAAAAGCGTTATGTCTTCTTCTATTTCTTTTTTGTATCAATGATATTTTTTTAACGTTTCTCGCTCCTAAGATAGTAATGATTTTTCATTTTCTTCTTACTTAAACTTTGATATAATAGGTGTGGGTGATATGTATGGCCAAAAAAGTAATTGTCGGAGTGAGTGGGGGAGTGGACTCGGCTGTATCCATTTATTTATTGCAAAAACAAGGATATGAAGTAGAAGGACTTTTTATGCGTAATTGGGATGCTTATGCCAATCATGATATTTTGGGAAATCCTACATTAAATGAAGAAATTTGTCCGCAAGAACAAGATTATAATGATGCCAAAAAAACTTGTGAGATTTTAGGAATTCCTTTGCACCGTGTTGATTTTGTGAAAGAATATTGGGATCATGTTTTTACTTATTTTTTAGAAGAATTGAAAAAAGGGAGAACGCCTAATCCTGATATTTTATGTAATAAGTATATTAAGTTTGATGCGTTTAAAAAAGAAGCAGAGAAATTAGGTGCCGATTACATTGCCACCGGACATTATGCTAGATTAAAGGATGGCCATTTATTAAGAGGAATTGATTCTAATAAAGACCAAAGTTATTTTTTAGCTCAATTAAGCAAAGAACAATTAGAAAATGTTTTGTTTCCAGTGGGTGATCTTACGAAAGAAGAAGTACGAAAAATAGCAAGTGATTTACATTTAAATGTAGCGAAGAAAAAAGATTCTACAGGAATATGCTTTATTGGGGAAAGACATTATCAGGAGTTTATTCATAATTATTTACAACCAAATCCTGGGAAAATCATTGATGTAGAAACTAAGGAAGTAATAGGTACTCATAATGGACTTATGAATTATACTATTGGTCAAAGAAGAAATGTTGGTTTAGCGGGGTTTGAAAAGAGACACTATGTATGTGGTAAAAATGTGGCGAAAAATGAATTGTATGTAGCATTTGGAGAAGATGCCAAATATCTTTACAGCGATGCTTGTATCTTAGAACAAGTAAACTTTATTCATAAACCAGAAAAAAAAGAACTTACTGCTAAGTTTCGGTATCGAGGAGAAGACTACCCTGTAATTATCAAAACGACTGAACATAATGAAATTAGAGTAGAATACAAAGAAAAAGTGAAATCCGTAACGCCTGGACAGTTTTGTGTGTTTTATGATGATGAAGAATGTTTAGGAAGCGGAATTATTAAAGAAGTAGAAAACAATGGCGAAAAATTATGGTATTTAACGGATTAGAGGTGTAATATGAATTGTATTGAATTTATTTTATCTTTAAAAGATACAAATTCTCATTATCATTATATCAATGAAGATTTTCATTATTTTATTACTGGTTTCAATGAAAGAGAATATAATCAGGTATGGAAAGATATCTTTCATCTATCTTATCAGGATTTTTTCAACCAATTGGAACTAGATTTTCAAGCTTGTAATCTTGAAACCAAAAGAAATTTAATCGATTTATTAAAGCCCTATAAAAATCTAAATAATTCTTTTTTACTGCAAAAATTATATGAAATTATCGCCAAATATTTGTTGCAAAATCCAAAGTTTTATGAAAAAAGTGATGAGTTTATTTTAATAAAAGGGTTTATGAAAGAATTCCAAGAAAATTTATATTGGAATGTTACTACAACAATTGAAAATATATGTATCTCTTATAAAGATGCCAAACTTCAAAAAGAAGAATATACCCAAGCTGCGGTAAAAAGATATTATCAAATGAAATGCCACCAAGTATATTATTATGAAGATGCGAAAGATGATGAGGAAAGTAACACCAAAGAAGAAATGATATTTAAAACATTAAGAACTCTTTTTCATGAAAAGTATCATTGTTTGGCTTATGAGGTTGAACGAAATCAAGCTTGTTTTAAATTAGATATGTTACGAAAAATGAAAGTCGATTTACTCCATTCTTATTGGGATGAAGATATTAATTTAAGCCCTCTTTTTCCTAATGGCGAGAAGTTTTATCGAACTACTTATTTTATTAATAAAGAAGAAAAATGTGCTGAAGAATATGGAACAGAGCAGGCCATTCGTTTGATTTCTCAAATAAATCCAACGTTTTCTTTTCAAGAAATTTTAAACCATCTAGAGAAAAAAAGATTCCAATTTGAATATGCCAAAATGAAAAATACTTTTTATCAAGAAAAGACATTTATGAATGAACCGCATCGATATGATAAATTAATTGATGAAATGTTTGACCGGTTTATTAAAATTTATCCTTCTTTAATTGAAGGAATGCTTTGGAAAGTATACGATAAAGATGGGAATAAAAAAGAAATCCCTATACTTTTACAAGAAAAAGAATTATTTCTAAAAGAATACCCAGAAATTCCTCGTGAGGAGATTCATGCTTTTTATAATGCTTTAATTTATGATGTCTTAAAAGAAAAGCCTTTGGAAGAATTAACATCTTTTCTTCAAGATGAAACGATGGCAATCGAAATTTCCAAGTGTTTACAAGGTATTTATGAATCTATTTTAAAACAAGAAGAAGAATTAAAACAACTACACTTTGGGTTTCATATAGGTTACATTATGGAAAAAATGGTAAGTAAAAACTATTTAAAAGATGATTTAAAAGAATTAGAAACACTGTATAATCAGCTAAAACCTTTATTAGAGAAGAGTAGAAAAGGGGAGGACTATGGATTATAAAATGTTAGAAAAACAATATCAAGAATTGACTCAAACAAAATTGTCTTTAGAAAATCAAATATTGAGTTTAAAACTATTAATTGCCGAAGAAAATGATCCTGATTTAAAAGAAAATTACCAAAAAATATTAAATACATTATTAGAAAAATGCAAGAAAAAATGAAAATTTTTACATAATGCTTGACATAAAAATGTTAAGTGGATTATAATTAAAATGTAAATAATAGAAAGAGTGGACAAGAAAATGAACAAATTGAATGATTTATTACAAGAATTAGGGATTTCTAAAGTGAGACTAGCAAAGTATTTAGGAGTATCAAGACAAATGGTTTATAATTATCTAGAATTAGATGATTTAAATAAATGGCCAAAAGAAAAAAAGATATTGCTTTTAAAATTATTAGATATTTCTGAAGATAATGAAAATGCTTTTGATAACATCAAAGTAACAACCGATTACTTAATGAATGTAGAAAATCGTTTAAATCAAAATCTAAAAAATAATAATGGAGGAGAATCCTATTTAGATTTAAAAGATTTAAGTAAAGAAGCTCAAACTCTTTTAACCGATATTATAAGTCTTCTTCGGGAAAGGTTAGGGGAGGATAAGAAAAAGGATGAAAGTTATCATGCAATTCGTTATTTATATCATATGTTACAATCCATGGACAATGTTCCGGAGATAAAATATATATTTGGTTATATGTCTAAAGCATGTGGATTTACGGATCCAGAAGAATATAAATTTAATGAAGATAAACAATTTATTTTTGAAGGAATCCTCTTCTCTGCCCTAACATTATATAATAATGGGGGAGCGTCTCGGAGCAAATTATCAGAATCTCATCGTCGATTTGTTCAAGAAATTGAAAAACAAAAAGAAGAAAAATTATCAAGAACACAACAATTAAATACCATTCGTATTCAAGCTTTAAAAGAACTTGGTTATACGAAAATTGATGATTCTAATGCTGCAGAAATATTTGAAAAAATTGCTGAGATTGAATCTCGTGGTTCAATTGTTGGTGCTGGAGACAAATAGTCTCTTTTTTAATTGTTGCATTGAGATGAGTAATTACCCATTTTTTTAAATTTCAATGCAAATTAGCAAAAAGAAGAAAATTAATATTTTTAGAAAACTTAAAATAATTGATAAATTTGAAACATAAATTTTTATTAAATTTATATATTTATAAATTCATATTTATAGATAGAATAGAAGTAATATATCTCATTGTAAAATCATACTTTAAATCCTTATTATATATAATTTTTACTAATTTTTTCTTATTTATATCTAAATTGCATAATGTACGTTATGTAAAGTAGATTGAAATTGCAATAAAATAATTTTTAGCGTATAATCTAAATAGAAATGAGTTGTATATATATGAAAGAACTATTGTTAAAAATACTACGTTTTTTGTTTCCATGGCTATTTTCTAAAGAATCTACGAATCATAAATCTTATTCTATCAGTTACCAGAAAAAAAGTTTATTAACGAATGCTGAAAAAGAATTTTATAATAAATTGAAGAAAATTGAAACATTGGGAGACTATAAAGTAATTCCTCAAGTTAATTTAGCATGTATTATTCATAAAGATTCTAATTATCGCTATCGAAATGAATTGTTTCGAAATATTGACTTTGGTATTTTTGATTCTAATTTTCAAGTTCTCCTTTTAATAGAATTAAATGATTCTTCTCATAACTTAAAATCTCGTAAAAAACGTGATATTAAAATTAATGAAATCTTACATTGGGCTAATATTCCTATCATTCGTTTTTATACAAGTTATCCTAATGAAGAAAAATATGTTGTTCAAAGGGTTTTATCTAAAATACAAAGTGATTTATCAAAAGAAGAATAACCCCTACTCCACTTCCAATAAAAATATATTTGTTTTCATGATATTCTAATGCTTTAGGAAGTAAATCATGAATGGATAAGGTAATCATGAGTCCTGCCACAAAAATAAGAATAAAACCTATCATTGTATTGGTAATAAAATTTCGTAAAAAAATAAAGGCCAAAATAGCTCCTAAGGGTTCTGCTAATCCTGAGATAAACGTTTTTTTTATGGCTTCTTTTTTACTTCCAGTAGCGTAATAAATTGGAACAGCAATACTAATTCCTTCGGGAATGTTATGAAGCATAATTGCAAGACTTATTTTAAATCCTAAGGTAATGCTTTGATAGCTACTTAAAAATGTAACAATTCCTTCCGGTAAATTATGAAGCATTAATGCAATCATTGATAGTACTCCTAAACGATATAAATCTTTTCCATTCTTTTGTGATTGTTCTAATTTTTTATTCATATAATAAACAGAAATTACGCCAATAAGAAAAACAAGCAAAGAAAAGAAAATACCTTTTGCCAGTTTAAATTCTGTTAAAATCGCATAACTAGACTCAGGAATGAGTTCACTAATAGAAATCCCTATCATAATTGTTAAAGATAAACTAAGACAAAATGTAATAAATTTATTAATATGTTCTCGATTCCATTTAAAAAAGATTACAAATGAACCTAAGACCGTGGAAAGTCCTGCGATAGAAGTAATGAAAAAAGGAATCCAAAAAGTCATAGCATCACCTAACAAAGTGTATGAATCAAAAAAACTATTTATGATAATTTTTCGTTTGTTCTAAATATTCTTCCGCACTTATAATTCCTAAACGAAGTAAATCTTCTTTACTAGATTCATATAACTGATTGGTATCCATATGAAAAAAGACATACTCTACCCCACCGATTTCATAATATTTTTCAATTTCTCTAGAATCAAAAGGAAGTTTTTTTATTTGTTCTATTTTTTGATATTTTTCTTTATAAAGAGTTGGAATATCATCTTTTTCTAATTTTTCTATTTCATACAGCTTCATTGGAAAAGTGTAAAAATACCCAAAAAGATCACTCGGATAATCATAATTTAAACGAACAGAATTTTTTCCTAACATATCTCTATCACGATCATAAATCACATCAAAATAATTGAAATATACCATTCTAAGTTCTTTATAAGAAGTTAGGCTTTTTTGAAATCGTTCTAAGTAATATGGAAATTCATATGCTTTATTTGCTTTTAGAACACATTCTTTTAAATTCATATTGGAAAGTTTTTTTACAAAGGCATTTTTTTTATCATAGTCAGATGTCATATTGTGAAAAAGAATTTTCGTAAACTCTTTAAAATAAGGAGAATTAGGATCTAGCTTAATCGATACATGTCTATCTTTGGTTTTTACTTTTTTTAATCGTTCCATAGCAATAATTTTTAAATATTCCGCTAATTTTTCAGACTCTTGAAAGCAGCATTCATAATAACGCATTTTTATCCCATTTTTAGGCGTATCTGTGATTCGACCAATAAATATATCATCTATCTTTTGATTTGTGAAAAACTTCTTTAAAAAAGCTTCTTTGGAGTATGATAAAGTAAATAAATCAATCTCAGTTATGTCCATTCCTTCATAATTTGGAAAAGAAAACACTTTTGCTTCTCCACCATATTCATAAAAAAGACAATATTTGATATTTGTCATAATTCTCACCTACTACTTCATTGTACTAAAAATACCAAACATTGGCAATCAATTTCAAGTATTCTTTTGAAAATTTACAACATAATACTAATGGGAGGGAAAAAGAAATGAAAAGAAACGAAAATCAAAAACGTGATTCTAGAAGCGAAAGAAGAAACAGCGAAAAGAGAAATCAAAATTCTAGAAAAAATGAAAATTCTAGAAGAAGCGAAGAAAAAAATAACAGAAATTGTTAAGTATAAAAGGAATGAGAATCACTCATTCCTTTTTGCTTCTTGGATGACTATTTACATACTCTTCTTTTACATGTTCTTTGGAAACATGCGTATAAATTTGCGTAGTAGATATACTACTATGCCCTAATAATTCTTGAATTACTCTTAAATCTGCACCAGAATTTAATAAATGAGTCGCAAAAGAATGTCTTAATATATGAGGACTTACTTCACTTTCAATTCCTACTCTTTGACAAATATTTTTTAAAATGCCAAAAAATCCCTGTCTTGTTAAGGCTAATCCACGATTATTTAAAAATAATTTTTCTTCTTTTTTTCCTGGTTTTATTAAATAAGAACGATACGTATCTAAGTAAAGAGTTAAATATTTCTTACTGGTTTCATTAAAGGGAATGATTCTTTCTTTACTCCCCTTTCCTACTACTCTCACAAGTTCCTGTTCCATATCTAAACTAGAGAAGGTTAATGATAATAATTCACTGATTCGCATTCCCGTAGCATAAAGAAGTTCCAACATGGCTTTGGTTCGATAATCATAAGGAGTTACTAAGGGAACATCTAAGATACGGTCTACTTCTTCATAAGTTAAATATTTAGGGATTTTCTGAGGGATTTTAGGAACATAAATCGTATCACAAGGATTTTGTTTTATTTCATCATTTTCTAATAAAAACGCATAATAATTTTGCAATACAGTAAAATAATGGGCTTTGGTAGTTGCACTTCGAGAGTTTTTTTCCTTTAAGTATTTTAAGATATCTTCTTTTTGAGCATTTTTCGGTTCTTTTTTTAAAAATTTGGCAAATTCAAACAAATCGTTTTCATAAGATTGAATCGTATTTTCACTTAATTTTCGCTCATATTTTAAGACATTTATATATTCTTTCATTGCGTTTGGTAATTCTTCTATTTTCTTCATATTTCTCACAATATAAGTATAAAAAAGGAAAAAAGAATTGTCAAATACTTTCAAAATTGATACAATTATTTTTAGAAAGTACGAAAGGATGCTAGATATGAAAATTACTTGTATTGGAAGTGGCGTTTTTAGTTATGCTATTGCTACTTTATTAAAAGAAAAAGGAAATACTTTGATGATTTGGAGTCATAAGAAAGAAGAATTTACGAAAGAAAATTGGGCCACATTTCAAAACGAACACATTTTTTATACGACTGATTTAAAAGAAGCTTGCTCTTTTAGTGATGAAATTTTTCTTTTGATTTCTAGTCCTTTTATGGAAGATATTTTAACCAAGATAAAAGAATTTGATATCCATAAAAAAACATTATATATTGGAACGAAAGGACTTCTTAGTCATGAGCCATATTTTTATTCTTCCTATTGTGAAAAGAGTGATATTTCCAATGTATATTCTTTTTGTGGACCAAATTTAGCCAAAGATTTAAGTATGAAAACACCAGTAAATATTACGTTTTCGGGTAAAAGTAACAAAGAAGTGAAAATAAAAGAAATGTTTCCTGATTTTATTTCAATTACGATAAATCCATATATAAAAGATACTGAACTTGCTAGTGTATTAAAAAATATTTATGCGATTGGCTCTGGTATTTTATGGGAACAATTTGCTTCTAAATCTACAATGATTTCTTATTTATCGTTATGTTATCAAGAATTAAGTCAAATTTTGTCTCATGTATCTATTGATATTTTAGGAGATTTATTTTTAACGGGAATTATGCCGGAAGGAAGAAATTTTACTTATGGAAGACTTTTATTAAAAGATAAGGAAGAAAGTAAAACCTATCAAAAGCAAACTACAGTTGAAGGTGCGAATATGATAAAACTTATTTCTCAAATCTTAGAAGTAGAACACTACCCTATTTTGCAAAATCTAATTCATATAATTAAAAATGAAAAAAATCCCCTTACTTTTTATCAGGAGATTTTTGTAAAAAAGAACGAATCACTTCGGATGCAATGATTGCACCTGCCGCCATGGGAACAGGCGCTATAGTACCTAGTTCTTTTTGTTTTTTAGGAACTTCTAAACTACATACGACCTTACATTTTAAGGCCTTTTTATTTGCTTTTAGGAGCGTTCGTAATTTTTTGGCTAACGGATCATTTTTGGTTTTTTCAAGAGAGGTTATGATAAAACTTTCAGGATGAATTCGATTAGCAGTACCCATGGAAGAAATAAAATTCTTTTGGTTAATACTACAAACTTCAAATAATTTTTTCTTTACCAAAACAGTATCACAAGCATCAATAATATAATCGTATGGTTTTATAAACTCTTTAGTAATATCTTCTTCGGTTAGTTTTTTTAAAATTGGAGTAATTTCACAATCAGGTTCAATCAATTTTGCTCGCTTTTGCGCTTCGATTACTTTTTCTTTCCCAATATTTTCTTCAGTTGCTAAAATTTGACGATTCAAATTGGTTATGTCAAAGACATCGGAATCGATTACAGTAATATGAAGAAACCCGCTTCTTACCAAAGCTTCTAACATATACCCACCTACTCCCCCTATTCCAATTATTAAAAGGTGGGCTTGTTTTATAACATCTAATTCTTCTTTTTTGATTAATTTTAAAATGCGATCGTACATATTATACTCCTTTCTTCCATAGAAAAACCAAACAGCAAAAGTGTGATAAAATCCCGCTTACTCGCAGGTGGGCATCTCTCCTATACTTTAGGATCCTAGTTCACTTAATGGACCAGTTTTCTACACCATATAAGGTACCGATTCCCGTATATCACCATAGTCGGTTTTATGTTACTTTGCCATTTGGTAATTACACTATATCATAAAAGTAGATTTCTGACAATATTTCGTGGTGAATACTAATAATATTTATACTGTTACTTGTTCCATGGGTTCACTACTTTGAGGCATTTGAGGAGTTTCTACTTTTTGTTCGGTAGGCATATCAGGACTTACTGTCACACTTGGATTACTCGCTACATTTGGTAATTCTGTTTTAATTTTCCACTGTTTTGAAACATCGCAATTTGAAGAATATGGTGGTGGATCAGGAGCATTCAAGCGAATAATCATTGGAATTTTAAACGCCCCACCAAACGCTACACAAGTACCAGGTTGCAGTGTTTTTTGTTTTTCAATTACATCACTAGAAATGTTTGGAAGCATTTCTTCAATATATTTTAAATCCTTTGGGTGAGTCATTTTAAAGATTAAGAAATTGGAAACTTGCGCGACTACAGTATCACTGATTTCTACTGGTCGTTGGGAAATAATTCCTAAAATAGCTCCATATTTTCTTCCTTCTTTGGCAATTCGATCAAAAATATTATACCCAAGTAAGAAAGTATCATTGTCTGCTTGAATGTATCTATGGGCTTCTTCTAAAATCATATGAATTGGCATAGATGCTCTTTCTTTTAAGCCTTTGCTATATTCAAATAGCAAGCGACAAAATATTTTAACAATTACTTTGGCATATACATCATCGACATCTTCTAAATTTACATTGATGATTTGGGCTTTTTTGCCATTTTTTTGAATGACTTGATTTACAAAATCTTCTGGAGTAACATACCCATTATTTACAAAGTATGTTCCAACTTTAGTATTTAAAATACTAGATAAACGAACCTTTATCATAATTGCATCATCATAGACTTTATTATTATTTTGGAATCCTTCACTAATTAATGTAAACTCTAAAGCTCGCGAGAAATCTAACATAGAATAAGAATATACTTCAGGTTCTTTCATTTCTTCTAAGGTTTCATCAATATGTTTTAAAATGTAATCTGTAATTAACACACTTTCACCAAAGTTTCCATTGGAATCAATTTCAAAACATTCCGAAAAACTTCTTGTATACCCTAAACCAGCGATTCTAGAATCAAAGTTAAAATCAGGGGTATGACAAACTTCAATTACGGTAAAAATTTCATTTTTTTTATGAGCTGTTGTTTGATTACTAAATAAGATCGCGATTAAGGCTTTGGCAATTAAGTGGTTTTTGTACCGTTCACTTTCTTCGCTATTTTGGCTAAATATTTTGGCAAGTCGTAAAGTTCTTTCAATGATAGGTAACTGACTATGACTACTTGCTTGAAGTAAAAGAGCCATATCATCTAATTTTAACAAACTTACGGGAATCTCTAAAGGAAAATCATCTGCTTCCGTTACATTACTAGTAATAAATTTATATTGATATTCAGAATTATAACTATTAATTCCTTTAAAAGCATTTTTATATTCACCATAGGCATCAAAGAAAAATAATTTGGCATTTTCATTTAATAAATCACTTCGATTAAAGACATTTTGAATAATTCTAGATGTTCCATAAGATTTACCAGCACCAGAGTTACCACAAATAAAGAAATGATTAGAAAAGAAAGAGTTAATACTTGCATAAACGGTATACCCTTTATAGATAGCGCTTTTTCCAAGTTCAAAGGTAGAAGAACTATTCACACCGATTAATTCTTTTAATTCGCCATCATTAATAATTCTAATTTTACTAGAAAGAAGTGGTTTACGAATAACACCATTTACATATTTATTATCTATATATTCTCCTAAAAAACGAATTTTTATAATATCAGGATTAATTTCCGAAATTTCTCCCAATATTCTTTGATTCGGTGCTTCGAAAATAACATGAACATTCATAAAGTCCATCGAATCATTATTTTTTAATGTATTTTCAATATGCGCTACACTCTCTGTAATATAAATAATTTTTCCAAACATAAGTCATACCCTCTTATCTTTTACTATTATATCAAGAATATAAAAAAAAATCTACATATGAGATTTCTTTTTTTAAAATTGTGAACTTTATGGTTTTAAAGCTGTTATAGGAAGAACATAAATTCCATCCGGTCTTTTGTATGCATAATCTATCATACCACTAATGACACACATAAATTTAGGTTGAACTGTACAACTTTTGGAAAATTTCATTAAATGATTCGCAGCTTCTTCTATTTTGCCAACACCTAACTTAACTTCTATAGCACCATAATTTCCATCTCTCAATTCCACAATCGCATCTACTTCATCACCTGTATTGTTATCATGAAAATGATAAATATGGCCACCTAAATATTCAATATATATTCGTAAATCTCTAATTACTAAAGATTCAAACATGAAGCCAAACAATTCTAAATCATTCATTAATTGTTCTTGCTTTAACCCTAAAACTGCACAAGCAAGAGAAGGATCAACGAAATGTCTTTTGATAGTTTTCCCTACTCTCACACTTGAACGTATTTTCTCCGAAAAAGGTAATTGATTTTGTAGCAAATGAATATTATTTAACACATTTAAATAATCCGCAACTGTATTTCTAGTAATTCGATATTGTTCTTTTGTAGTATAGTTTTTAATATCACTCACTAGTTTTTCATTCGTTGCAAGAGTAGTCTCATTTCTTGCTAATGATCTTAATAACATTCTCATTTTTTCTTTATCTCTAATAATACCATCATAATTAATATCATGGTCTAACACATCTTCGATATAACTTTCAGGTAATCTATAATAATTTTTACTATCATATTTTAAACTAGCTGGCCATCCACCTCTAATAATGAAATCAGCATACTTTTGGATAGATGGCTTATTTTTCAAATTCACAGCAATATCTTTATTTTCAAATAAATCAGAAAGAGATACTATACCTTCCGAGTCACCAGATTCATATAATGACATTGTATACATATTTAATTTATAAATTCTACCTGCCCCGGAATGAAAGATTTTTTCAGGTCTAACCGGAACAAAGGAGCCAGTTAAAATAAATTTACCACTTTTTCCATCTTCATCACATTTTGTTCTTACATCATCCCATATTTGTTCAATAGATTGCCACTCATCTATTAATTCAGGAAACTCATTTGTATATATAAGTTCCCTATTTATTAAAGCTTTCTGATAATCAGAATTAGGATTGTCAGACTTTGTTAATAAAACGCTTGAGTTAGCATGATTTAAAGCAGTCCAAGTTTTTCCACAATACTTTGGACCTTCTATGCTTACTGCGCCAAACATTTTCAATAATTCATCAATTTCATCATCCACTAATCTTTTCGTATAATTTTCTTTTGTTAAAGGCATAAATACATTTCTCCTATCTAAATCTACTATACCATATTTTACTGCTCTAATCAATCTTTGTTGTGCATTTAGCATAACTTTTGCTGTGCAAATAGCATTAATTTCACCATGCATTTCGCACTATACTGTAACAAATTTAAATTTTTTTTATAACAATTTCTGCGTTTAAAAGTTTTACTAATGTTTTCTTTCTTCTTCTTTCTTTTACATCATGAAACAGCTCTAAATCAATCATTTCCCAAATTGGAACCCATCCACCAATTAAAAATATCTCCTGCCAAACTTCATCATTTGTTCTAAACGAAAGAAACAAAAATATAAAACCCAATAAAAATAAACCAAATTGAAATATATTTGTTGTAAAATGTTTCTTTTTTATACTTTCTAATTCCTCTTTAAATCCATCATAAAGAAGTTGTTTTATATCTATTTTTATGTCATTTTGATTGTAAATCATAATTTTAATCGTGTCTTTGTGAGAAATAATCATTGCTTTTTTTAAAATAAACTCTAATAAATCACTAGATAATTTAGAGGGATCATATTTCAAAATTACATCTTCCTCTTGAATAATATGTACACTTATTTCTTTTTCCATAACTTTTCCTACTCTTTTCTAGTTGTATTGTATCAAAGATCAATTTTAAATACAAGTTTCGAAAGTAAAACATTAAAAAAATAATCTTTTATTCGATTATTTTTTTCTAATATTTTTTAAAATTATTTTAATCTTCTATGTAAGATACATTGAGAAATCCTTTCAAGGGTTTGAGAATTCATTTTAATTTTTTCTCTAGAATTACTTTCTTCTAATTTATCAAGTAATTTTGCTTTGATTTTTCTTAACTCTTTATTATCAAAAAGAGAAATACTGAATGGTTCTTTTTCTAACATATCATTCATGGCAAATTCAATTGGCGAAACTTTAATCCCTTCTTTTTCAACATATGGGACATCACTTAAATTTTCAACAATATAACACTTTATATAAGGAATATGAAAATCTTTTTCGGAATAAACTTTGATATATCTTCTATTTTCACCGTTTGAATAGCCTAACATATCAATAGCACTTTCCATACAAACAATGCAATCTAAATCTTTTAATAAAATACTATCTATATCAGGGCAAGTATAAATTGGTTTTTTTGATTGTTCTAAAGTAATTTCATCCATATTTTTATTCATAAAACCTCCTTGTTTATTATATTATAACAACTTACAATGAAATAAAAATTTTATTTCCTTATTTCTATTATGTGGAAACTTATTTATTTTTTGTATTTAGTGTTAATTTCAATACAGGTTCTTGTTGCGCTACTTGATTCAATTTTGTTGGAACATCTTCAATAGGTTTTGACGACATAGTTTTAGAATAATTTATTAATATTTCTTTTTCATGTTCTAAATAAGCTAATTTTTCCTCTAACGTCATTTCGCTATATGTTTTTTCAATATTTGCATTTTTGGTATCACTTGTTTCTTCACTAATTAAAGTTTCTTCCGTAGGTAAATAAATGTTACCTGTTGTTAACAAATCATTTTTTAATTCTTTATAGAGTTTATCAAAACCTATAAAAAGTGCAACCATTGCCAAAAAAATATTAACGATAGGAATAAAACATAGATATGTCGCTGATACAAAGCTTGCAATATCTTCAAAAACTGTTGTTTTTTTTTTACATCTTTAAATCCTTCTCTTTTAAGTTTGTTATCACAAGCAAGAGCAAATATAACTATAGTAATCCAAGTTAAATGCAGTTGTTCCCAAATAAAGACTTAATAACATAGTAATCCTTCTTTCTAATGATTTATAGTATAGCATCTTTAAAATCATTTTTCAATTTTATTTAACAGATTAGTATGAAAATATGCAATTACTTTTTTTCAATTATTTCTTTTGCGATATTCTTTTCCTTTTTAAATTTTCAAGTCTTTGTTCGGTAATCTGTTCTAATCTTGTTTCATTCCTTGACTCCATAATGTATCAATTATGGCAACTTTTGATTTATATCGTTTTTAACTATTTTCTATTAAAGAACATTTAAAGTTTTTTTATGGTGTTATAACAACACGAAAACTATATCCATTACTTGCTGAGCCATAATGGCATCGGAAAGCAAACACACCTGTATCTGATCCTTCAAGATAAGCTCCTCCACGTCCAAACCATGGAGCACCAGAATTAATGAAATCTCCTAAATCTGCATTATAACTGCCAACATAACGGCCCGGACTTGTTCCAGTTGTTTTTGGGTAAGAAACACTATAAAATGGGCCTAATTCTTTGGTGGCATCTCCCAAAATTCCTTTTTGGTATTCTTTATTGTTTGTACTATAATCATATAAATCATAATATTTATTTGATGGCCAATCACTCCCAGATGTGTTAGCTATGTTATTGTTACACTGAATAGAATTACTAGATGTAGCACCATTTTCTTTACAATTACCATATAATCCTTTGAAACCTGAATTTCGACTGGATGATTCACCGCTTGCTGGCATTCCGTTATTATCAGCTCCTTGCATAATTCCCATGACATATTCCCAGGCATTTCCGGCCATATCATAAATTCCATAGTAATTATTTGTTGTACTAGATGTAACACTAGATGGATTATTATAATTATTTATGTATGTACCATTACTTTCTATTCCAGTTGTTTCATATTGATTGCAATTTTCATTTGAATTAGTGTACCCGCATATTGGTATATTTTTGGCACTCATTCCAGTAATATAACTTTCAGAGTTATTGATTCTCACTTCGGTGCAACTATTTCCCATACATCTTCCATATTTTGAATTCGTTAAAAAAGCAACAGCACCCCATTCCATATTTTTCATCATATGGCTTTCTAAATTTCTTTGATAGTCATAACTTGTATAAAAAGCATTGGCTACTTGTATATTTCTCCAACTATATACGTTTGGCTTTACAATTAATTTTTCTGCATTTCTTTCATTTTTTTGTGCTTCTGCTATCGTTTTAGATCCTTCATATCCTGTTTCAAATTTTCCTACCCAAAAGCCATTGTTATTATCAAATGTTGTAAAAGCGGGATGCGTAAGTCATGTATTTTTTACATTTCCATTACTTACAGTAACATCATTTGTTTCAAATTGTATTGGTATTTCTTTTTGATTATTTAATTCTGTTCGTTGAGTAGTATCCGTTATAGCGCCTAAATTGCTTGTTCCTGAATAGCTATTTGGATTTTCAGAAAATAATTGATATTTATATTTTGGTATCCAGACAAAGTAACTTTCAATATTATCTTCTGGTATTACTTCGTTTTCAGTATATTCCTTTTTTGTAAAATCAACATATCTTAATAAAGCAGTACTATTTGTAATTTTAAGGTTTTCATTTGTTATACATGCTACTTCTTCATCACTTAAAGCTCGATTAAATATGGCAGCTTGTTTTACATTTACATTGTTATAAGCATCATATTTTGAACCCGGACCCGGATTTGTTCCAATTGTGATTGGAGTATTTTGAGATATTACTACATTTCCTGAAATTTCGTAATCATTACTAAATTTTTGATTATCTAGCCATGCTTCTATCTTTTGCCCATTGTATCTTAAAACAACCGTATGATAATTTGTTGTATCATCATATGGAACATCTATTAATCTATATTGACCTCCAATATAGAAATCAGCTTGAATTTTATTTGTTACATTTGCAAATTCTATTCCTCCACCTGCTCCTTCCCAGTTTCCAAAAATACTTTGAAATTTACTTAAATCATTTAATTTAAATTTAATTACCATTGTTATTTGATCTTTAAAATCATAATTTTTTAATCCTAAATCTACATAATCATCTACACCATCTAAATGAAGTGAATTTTCTTCCATGATAGGTTCTCCATATATTTTTCCATTGGCATTTAATAATTCATAACTATTTTCTTTTAATATCACGGCATTGGCCCATTGTTTATTTTCATAACTATACCATGGTTTTGTTAAATCTGCTTTATGTACAATTCCATTATTTTCTATGGTGATGGGTGTGAGTTTTCCGTTACCTAAGTATGGTATGGCTCCATTTAAGGTGCTTTCTTCATAACCAGAGATAAACTTTAAATGGCATTTGGTTTTCGTATTACTTAAATTCTTTATATTTGCTTCCCAACTATGTTCATTCCATGATATGATACTTCCATTTTCACAATAACTATGGTAAGAATCAAATACTTTTCCTGTTCCTTTTTCTGGTACATCTTTGACTAATTCGTTATCTATATAAATACTAAATGTAATATCTCCAATACTTCCTACATTTCCTTCAATTAAATTAAATTTGTCATTTGTTTCAAATATAGCAAAAGTACGGTATAAAAATACACCGCTAATTAATAAGATACATATAATGGTAAATATGATGACACTTCTTTTTTTATGATCTATTTCTTTGAATTTCTTTAGTTTCATCTATATATCACCACCTTTATATATTAATTTTATTACTAATAACATCCTTCGGTCAATTTACATTCAATTTACGATCAGTTGTATTTATAATAATTTTTATGGAGAAAGAACTATACGAAAACCGAAAAAAGAATATTCACCTCCGTCATAATTAGAAAATGCAAATACTCCAGATTCAACTCCATGATGACATGTTCCACCACGACCAAACCATGGTCCACCTGAATTGACACGATTTAATTATCATTTGAAGTTTTGAGCAGAGCGAATTACGGAATTTGGTAATTAAATCTAGGGTACAAGCCCCGCAATCTTGTTGCGAGGAATAAAAATTGATATACTATATGCGAGAGGTGTCTTATGGGAAAATATATAAGCAAGTCGCATAATAAATCAATGTTGCTATATCATTTAGTGTGTACAGTAAAGTATCGAAAAGACGTGCTTACTAAAGCAGTTACGGACACATTAGTAAATGTTTGTATGGAAATAGAAGAAATAAGTGATATAACATTTATAGAAATAGGAACAGATGTAAACCATGTACATTTTCTCATACAAACAACTCCAAGTTATTCGATATCTCAATATGTAAAATTAATAAAAGGCAGAACAGCAAATAAAATATTTAAAATAAATCCTGAAGTAAAACAAAAATTATGGGGTGGAGAATTTTGGAGTGATGGATATTGGATCGTAACTGTTAGTAAGCACGGCTCTGAAGATGTTATACGGGAATATGTAAAAAATCAAGGAAAAAACAAATACGACTTGCTTTATAAATCGGAGGATAAATTTTAAAATTAATGAGATTCCTTGTTCAAGCCCCGTTAATCTTGTTACGGGGTAGTTGACAAAACCAGATGTATCTGAATTATAGCTACTAATGGCTCTTGTAAATTCTTTGGAAACATAATTTACAGAATAAAATGGACCAACTTCTTTTGTTCCATCACCCAAAGTACCTCTTTGATATTGTTGGTTAGAAGTATCATAATCGTACAAATCATAATATTTTTTACTTGGCCAAGCATTTCCATTGGTATTCTCTTTTTCGGTTTGATTATCACATGTCGGGCAACTATATGGTCCATCAAATCCTGAATTATACGTTTTACTTCTTCCACTTGCTGGAGCACTTGTATCATCAGCAGCGGATTGCATCACTCCCATGACATACTCCCATGAACCACCGGACATGTCATATATTCCATAATAGTTACCAGTTGTACTTGATATTTGACTATTAACATCATAATAACTTGCTATACTTTCATTTGGTATTTCAGTTAATGAATCAAATTCTTCATACCAATTACACTCTTCTTTAGAATCTGTATAGCCACACGTTGGTTCAGTTTTCGCAGACCTTCCTGTTATATAATTTCCTGAATTATTCATTCTCACTTCAGTACAAATTCCATTTGTACATCTTCCATAATTGCTTTGTGTTAAATAAGCAACAGCACCCCATTCCATATTTTTCATCATGTGACTTTCTAGTTCTCTTTTATACTCATAACTTGTATAAAAAGCATTGGATACATTAATTCCTCTCCAACTATATACATTTGGTTTGATAATCACTTTGGATGAATTTTTTATATTTTTTTCTGATTCTGTTGAATTCCAATCACTAGTTGGAGTTACATTATTATTGTCATCATTTTGATTATAACCTGTTTCAAATTTTCCTACCCAAAACCCATTGGAATCAAATGCTGCAAAGGCTGGATGTAATAACCATTCATTTGGATTTGTTTCTGTTGTATTTGTTTTATTTTTATCTTCAAAGGCAATTTCAAAAACACTTTTTGATGCTAGATTAGAATGTTGATTGTAAAAATCATTTACATTGTCTATATTTCCAACTTTAGTTACTGATGTATATCCATTGTAAGTTGCTTCGCTTTGTTTTAAATAATATTTATATCTTGGAATCCATACAAAATAACTTTCAATATTTTCTTCTGGTATTACTTCTTCATTTTTATACTCTTTTGTTTCATCTACAAGAATTACCGCGTTCGCCCATTTCTTTTCTGCATATTTATACCAATCTTTACTGATATCTGCCTTATGTACTGTTCCATTATCTTCTATGGTAATCGGGATCATTCCATTTCCTAGTACTGGATCTGTACCTTTTAATATACCTTCCGTATATTTTTTGTTAAAACTTATTGTACATGTTGTTTTGGTATTTTTTAAATTTTTTATTTTGGCACTCCATGTATCTGTATCCCAATATATTTCTGTTCCATTGATACAACTACTATTTGCATCATCAAAGGCATAACCACTATCTTTAGTTGGGGCTTTCTCTGATTTACTTCCATCAATTACATAAGCAAACGTAATATTTGGTTCATTTAGTTCTTTTAATTCTATCTCTTTTTTAGGAATCACAAAGAAACTTCCTATTCCTAGAAAGATTACTATTATCATTCCTATTATAGTTATTTTCTTTGTCATTTTTATTTTCCTTTCTTTTAAGGTGTTAGAATAATTCGAAAAGAATTATTTTCTTGAGGTTTTCCTCTTATATAATCAAAAGCAAATATTCCTGAAGCAGTACCCATTGCATAATCTCCACCCCTAAAATAATATGGGCCACCAGCATTTACCGTAAGTGCGTGATCATAATTCCATCCACTTATCGTTTTTATCGGAGTAGAACTATTTAAGTATTGGATTTGATAAAATGGGCCTAATTCGATTGTTGCATCCCCTATATGTCCTATGCGAAATTGTGTATTAACAGTTCCATAATCATATAAATCATAATACTTTTTTTCTGGAAATGGAAGACCATCTGTTTTCTCACCCGCTGTAAAAGAATATGATCCATTAAATCCTGAATTTTCACTTGCATCCCTACCACTAGATGGAATTGCATAATCAGGACTATATTGCATGACTCCCATTACTACATCCCATGCACCACCACTCATATCAAAAATACCATAGTAATTTCCTGTATTACTTGATGCAACACTTTGAGGATTGGAATAATTTACAATATTTGTCCCATCTTTTCCTAAACTTGGACTTTCATAAGAATTACAAGATACATTTGTTAAAGTATAACCGCAAGTTGGTTCTTGTTTCGCACTCATTCCAGTAATACAATTTTCTGAATTATTCATTCTAATATTTTCACAATTATTATTAGTACATTTTCCATATTTAGATTGGGTTAAATAGGCTACTGCTCCCCATTCCATATTTTTGGTTAAATGACTTTCTAATTCTCGTTTATAATCATAGCTTGTATAAAAAGCATGAGAAATATCTATACCTCGCCAACTATATACGTTTGGTTTAACAATAATCTTATTGTCTGCTCGCTCATTTTTACTTGCTTCTGCTGCTGTAGTAGCACCTTCATATCCTGTTTCAAACTTTCCTATCCAAAATCCATTACTATTATTAAATGAAGTAAAAGCAGGATGAGTAAGCCAAGTATTTTTTATATTTCCATCACTTGCTGCTACATCATTTGTTTCAAATTCAATATTTATTTGCGTAGTTTTTTCTTTATCTTCTATATCGTTATTATTTTGTTTCACTCCAAGTTTTTGAAAATCTAAATATTTACTAAAATCATCGGAAAATATTTGATATTTAAATCTTGGAATCCATACAAAATAGGATTCTATATTATCTTCTGGTATTACTTCGGTTTCTTGATATTCTTTATTTGTAAAATCGACATATTTAAGTAACCCTTCACTATTTGTAATTTTAAAATTTTCATTCGATATATTTGCTATTTCTTCCTCATTTATGGCTCGGTTAAATATGGCTGCTTGTTTTACATTAACATTAGAATAATTTCCAGGTGAAACTCCCGTTGGTCCAAGGTTTGCTCCGATAGCAAATGCTACAGAAGAAGGAGTTATGTTTCCGGAAATTTCATTTTCTTGTAATTGTTTTTTTCCATTAATATATAATTGTGCTTTTGTTCCATTATAAATTAGTATTATTGTATAGTATTGATTAAGAGTTACTTTTTCATCAGATATGATATCATTTTGATATTTACCATTTATATGAAAGCCACCACCATATATATAATTATTTTTACTTAATGCAATTCCTCCACCTGCTCTTTCCCAATTTCCTAATAATTCTTGAATAACATTACCATCATTATATTTATTAAATTTTAAATTTATTGCCAACGTAATTTGGTCACCAAAACTATAATTTTCTAATCCTAAATCTACATAATCATTTACACCATCTAAATAAAGTGAATCTTCTTCCATGGTAGGTTCTCCATATATTTTGCCATTTTCATTTAATAATTCATAACTATTTTCTTTTAATATCACCGCATTGGCCCATTCTTTATCTTGGTAGGAATACCATGGTTTTGTTATATCTGCTTTTTTTACAATTCCATTATTTTCTATTGTGATTGGTGTGAGTTTTCCATTACCTAAGTCTGGTATGGCTCCATTTAAGGTGCTTTCTTCATAACCAGAGATAAACTTTAAATGGCATTTGGTTTTCGTATTATTTAAATTCTTTATACTTGCTTCCCAACTATGTTCATTCCATGATATGATACTTCCATTCTCACAATAACTATGATAAGAATCAAATACTTTTGTTCCTTTCTCTGGTACATCTTTAACTAGTTCGTTATCTATATAAATACTAAATGTAATATCTCCAATACTTCCTACATTTCCTTCAATTAAATTAAATGTATCATTCGTTTCAAATATAGCAAAAGTACGATATAGAAATACACCGCTAATTAGTAAGATACATATAATGGTAAATATGATGACACTTCTTTTTTTATGATCTATTTCTTTGAATTTCTTCAGCTTCATACTTCCACCTCAATATTTATCTTGGGAAAAAACAAGAAATTTTATAACATATATCATATTCTTACTTTATTCTCATAATAATTATATAACCAATTGGTTATATTTTCAAGATAAGATAAAAAGATTATGAAAAAATAAGAAAATGTGAGGTGGTAAATTTGAATATAGATCGTTTAAAAGAAATTCGCCAAGATAGAGATTATTCTCAAACCGAAATTGCCAAAGTGTTACATATGAGTCAAGTTCAATATTCTAGATATGAAAATGGTTTACGTTCAATTCCAATAAATAAATTAGCGATTTTAGCTAAATTTTATAATGTAAGTATCGATTATTTATTAGGTCTAACCAATGAAAGAAAACCTTATCCAAGAGTCAAAGTTTAAGTTTATTAAGTTATGAAAAAAATCCAACTTTTTGGATTTTTTATTTGTCTAAGTATTTTGAAATAATTTCTTTTGTTAACACAGGATTGGCCGTTCCTTTGGTTTCTTTCATGACATAACCAACAAAATAATTAAATAAATTTGTTCGGCCATTTTTATATGCTTCTACTTCTTTTGGACTATTTTCAATTACTGTTTTGACCAATTCTTCAATTTTACTTTCATCATTCATTTGCGTAGATTCTTGATTCATTAAATCTTCTAATTTTTTGCCTTCTTCTAATATACTAGAGGCCATTTCTTTGGCTTGTTTATTAGAAATACTTCCTTCTTTTATTTTTGATAAAATGGTACATAAATCATTAGGAGTGAAAGGAATATTTGTTATACTTTCATTTGTTTTATTTAAATAAGAAAGAATTTGACCACATATCCAATTGGAAGCTTGTTTGGCATCACATCCTAAAGAAACACAAGAATCATAATATTCAGCAATTGCTCTTTCTTTTGTTAAAATGGCAATTTCTTCTTCTGTTAAGCCAAATTTTTGATAACGTTTTATCTTATCTATTGGAAGTTCCGGAATACTTTCTTTGATTTCTTTTACCCATTCAGGACTTATTTTTATTTTGGGAATATTGGGTTCTACAAAATATTTATAATCAATGGCATCTACTTTACTACGCATCCGAATTGTGGAATTTGTTTTTTCATCAAATCTTCTAGTTTCTTGAATAATTTCCTCTTGTTGTCCTTTTTCAATTAACTTTCTTTGTCTTTCTATTTCAATATCAATTACTTTTTCAATATTAGAGAAAGAATTGACATTCTTAATTTCTACTTTTGTTCCTAAAGTTTTCCCATCTCCTAAAGAAATATTCACATCACAACGAATCTGACCTCTTTTCATGTCAGCATCGGAGATATCAGTATATTGATATACTCTACGAATGTATTCTAAAAATGCTAGCACTTCTTTTTTATCATGAAAAACTGGTTCAGTCACAAGTTCAAGCAAAGGAACTCCAGCACGATTGTAATCAATATAACTTTCATCAATAAAATGTTCTAATCTTGCAGAATCTTCTTCTAAATGAATATCATGAATTTTTACTTCTAACGTAGAACCTTTAAAAGGAACTTCTATGTGTCCATTCACGCCAATCGGAGCATGACTTTGGGTAATTTGATATCCTTTTGGTAAATCAGGGTAATAGTAGTTTTTACGATCAAATAGTAATGTTGAAGGAATCTCACAATTTAAAATACTCGCGACAAAGATACTTTTTCTGACACATTCTAAATTCACATTGGGAAGTGTTCCGGGAAGTCCTAAATCTAGAGAGGATACATGAGTATTGGCATGTTTGGTATATGTATTTTGAGCGGTAGAGAATACTACATATACCAAACATGCCAATACTCATGTATAGTATATGTATTTTGAGCGGTAGAGAATACTTTACTATTGCTTTTCATCTCACAATGCATTTCAATTCCAATTGTTGGTATCATTCTTCTTCCTCCTTCTCTTTTAACCATTTTTCACATAAATAGGCTAAGTTTAATAATTTGGCATCTTCTTTTTGATTGGCCGTAAAATTGATTCCTGTAGGCATCTCATGAACCGTTGCATTAGGAATGGAAATACTTGGAAATCCGCCAAAATTACCAATTACCATATGATTTTCTAAGATAGCTGATGTATGACTCATCATGTCTTTGGCATCTTCTATTTTAGGAGCTGTATGGCCACTGCAAGGAAGAATGCAAGCATCATACGTTTTAAAATATTCTTTCATAATATTCACAATTCGATTTCGAATTCTTTGCGCATTGACAAAATATTTTTCTTGATTTTCTCTTTGTAAGACATAAGATCCTATTACTAATCGCCTTTTAATTAAAGGAGAAAATCCTTTGGTACGATGATCTTTCATCATTTCCGTAACATTTTTTCCTTCTCCTCGTGGGCCAAAAATAATTCCGGTTAAATTCGATAAATTGCTTGTTGCTTCGGCGCAAGAAATAGAAGTATACACCGAAGGTAGGACATCTAATAATTCTTTATCAATCGAAACAGTTTCTATTTGAATACCATGACTTTGTAACAAAGAAATAGTTTTTTGATACGCTTCATACACATCTTGATCCATTTCTGGAGATTCTAAAATTTCTTTAATCGTAAACAATTTAAATGGTCGTTTTTTAGAAATTTCTTCGGTTAAATGTATATCAGAAGAATCCCAACTGGTCATATCATGTTCATCTTTTCCTTTGATTACATCGGCTACAATTGCGGCATCTTCGACACTTCTTGTAAAAACACCAACATGATCCAAACTAGAGGCAAAGGCAAATAATCCATAACGACTAATCATTCCATAGGTTGGTTTATAGCCAACACACCCACAATAAGCAGCAGGTTTTCTTATGGAGTCTCCTGTATCACTTCCGATCGCAAAAGGAATTACACCATCTGCCA
>CANQEG010000007.1 GCA_947594705.1 uncultured Bacilli bacterium
GGAATGAAACAAGGTACGAAAAAGATTGCGAAATCCATGTTAAAAGAGAACTTACCTATTGAAACTATTATAAAAGTTACAGGGTTATCTAAAGAAGACTTAGAAAAATTACAGAAATGAAATACTTTCTGTTTTTTTTTATAATTCAAATTGACTATTATATAACTCGGCATAAAAGCCATTTTGTTTCATAAGTTCATTATGATTTCCTTGTTCAATAATATTTCCATGATCCATTACCAAAATTAAATCAGCATTTTTAATTGTAGAAAGTCTATGAGCAATAATAAATGAAGTTCTTCCTTCCATTAACTTATCCATCGCTTTTTGAACTAATTCCTCAGTTCTAGTATCTACATTACTCGTTGCTTCATCTAATATTAAGAATGGAGCATCCTCAATCATACCTCTTGCAATTGTTAAAAGTTGGCGTTGTCCTGATGAAACACTGTCAGAATCACGAATTATGGAATCATACCCATTTGGAAGAGTTCTAATAAAATGATCTAAACCTATTGTTTTACAAACTTCTTTCACTTTCTCATCACTTACATTTTCACGATTGTATTTAATATTTTCTTTTACAGTACCATCAAATAACCATGTATCTTGTAAAACCATAGTAAATAAACTATGAACATTTTCTCGTTTTAATTCTTTGGTATTTATTCCATCAATGAAAATATCTCCCCCAGTTAATTCATAAAATTTCATCAGTAAATTCACCATCGTTGTTTTCCCTGCCCCAGTTGGTCCAACAATAGCAATTTTTTGGCCTTTTTTTACTTTAGCATTAAAATCATAAATTGTTGGTTTTTCATTTCCATCATATTGAAAAAATACATGACAGAAATCTATATTTCCTTTTACTTTTTCTTTTGGTAAAAAGACTGTTTTATCTTCTTCACTTTTCATTTGTTCTTCATCAATAAATTCAAAGACTCTTTCACTAGCTGCAGCGGTAGATTGTAAATTGGTCATGGCTTGAGCTATTTGTGAAAGTGGTGATGTAAATAATCTAACATAAGAAATAAAGGCCACGATAACTCCAAAACTAATTTGACCATTCATAGTTAAGATTGCTCCCATAACACAAACACAAACATAACCAAAATTTCCAATAAAATTCATCATCGGCATCATAAGTCCTGATAAAAATACACTTTTACGATTGGAATCAAATAAAGCATTATTTCGTTCATCAAATTCTTTTAACGCTTCTTCTACCCCATTATAGGATTGCACTACTTGAAGACCAGAATATATTTCTTCAATATGACTATCTAAATTTCCTAATTCTTTTTGTTTCCGAACAAAGTATTTTTGACTTTTTCCTAGTACGCCAAACATAAAGATAAAACCAAATAAACTTGCACCAATGGCCGTGATAGCTAAAATAAAATTAGTTACAAACATCATGAATAAAGTTCCTAAAAATAATGTAATAGCACTTACTAAAGTAGCTAATGAGTTATTCATTGACATCGCAATTAAATCTACATCATTTGTAACGCGAGATAAAATATCGCCGGTTTGATTTTGATCAAAATATTTTAAAGGTAATACATTAATTTTTTTAGAAATACTTGTTCTTAAGTTTTTAGCAAAATGATTAGAAACATGAGTCATTGAAAGAGATTCAATATAATTAAAAATCGCACTAATGATATAGAAAGCAACCAGTACAAGAAAAATATTTGTAATTTTCTTTATATTCATAGAAGGAGCAATAACATCTTGAATGTGAGCAGGTAACTTATCTAATACGGCATAAATTTGATTGGGATTTTCTGAATTTAAATTAGGAATTTGTTTTAATAATTCTAGTTGGTCTTCTTTGGTAATAGTTGTATTCTCTATTTTAAACTCTGTTAATAAACAAGAAGCAATTGATAAAGGAAGAGCACTTATATTTTTTTCTATAAAAATATTTTTTATCAATGCAATTTTATCTTTGGAAGAAATTACAACTCCTTCATAAGTTGAAGATGGCAAAAGTTTTTCTAAAATCGTATCAGGAAGAGCACTGGCTTCTTGTATTAATTCTTCTGGTTTTGCTGTTTTTAATTTGGCTAAAAAAATTTGAAATGATTGCTTTTCACTTTCATTATATTCTTTACTTTCTAAAATTTCTTTGGTAGTTGTTTCATTTAATTGTAAATTAATGATTTCTTTTCCTAAAATATTTAATTTTTCTTCTTGAAAATTACTTTGAAAGTTTGTTAATAATGCTTCTAAATTGGTTTGATTGACCATTAATCCTTTAGAAATTTCATCCGTTAAATTTGATAATTGATCGGGAGCTAAAATCGTTAAAATTGCTCCAGCAACAGATAAAACAATTGAAAGAATAATAAAAATACGAAAACTTTTTAATTCTTTAAAAAGTCGTTTCATAGCGCCTTTAAAATCTTTAGCAGATTCTATATTTCTTCCTCTATGCATTTTCTAATTCCTCCTTTGATACTTGAGAATAGGCAATTTCTTGATAAACTTTACAAGAAGAAAGTAATTCTTTATGCGTTCCCATTCCAACAATTTTTCCATGTTCTAAGACAATTATTTTATCAGCATTTAAAATCGTTCCTATTCTTTGGGCTACAATAAAGCAAGTCGCATTTTTGGTATACTTTTTTAAAGCTTTTCGTAATGTTGCATCGGTTTTATAATCTAAGGCTGAAAAAGAATCATCGAAAATGTAAATTTCAGGATCTTTGGCAATGGCTCTTGCAATCGACAAACGTTGTTTTTGACCTCCCGATAAATTCGTTCCTCCTTGCGAAACAGAAGAATGATACGTTTCATCCATTTTAGAAACAAATTCTTTGGCTTGAGCAACTTCAATGGCTTCTTTCATTTTTTGATCGGTTATTTTTCCTTTTCCATTATTTCCAAATTTGACATTGCTTTCAATCGTTCCATGAAACATAACAGCTTTTTGAGAAATATACCCTATTTTATTATTTAAACTTTCTTTTTGATATTCTTTGACATCAATTCCATCTACCAAAACACTTCCTTTAGTAACATCATAAAACCGTGGAATTAAATTAATTAAGGTAGATTTTCCGGAACCAGTAGACCCAATAAAAGCCACCGTTTCTCCCCTATTTGCTTTGAAAGAAATATCAGAAAGAAGATATTCTTCCGCATCAGGGTATTTAAAGGAAACAGACTTAAATTCCACCGTTCCAATTTCGGTTCCTTTTGTTTTTTCGCCATCTAATAATTCATCTTTCGTTTCTAATACTTCTAAAATTCTTTTTCCAGATACTTGAGCTCTTGGAAGCATCATAAAAATCATGGCTAACATTAGAAAAGACATAATTACTTGCATCGCATAAGAAGAAAATACAATCATATCCCCAAACAACGTTAATTTATCAGCGAATGAAGCTCGCATAATTAGATGTGCTCCAACAAAATAAATTAGTAAAGCAAGACCATTCATGACAAGATACATAATAGGTGATAAAATAGCAAATAATTTTTGATTGGAAAGTTGTAAATTTGTTAAATCTTCATTGGCTTTTGCAAACTTTTCTTCTTGATATACTTCGGCATTAAAGGCACGAACTACCCGAATTCCCAGTAAATGTTCTCTAGTTACATGATTTAAACGATCAATTAGTTTTTGCACTCTTTTAAACCTTGGTAAAACAATAATCATTAACGATATGACAACACTCAATAAAATTAATACAGCTACCGCGGTTAAACTACTCCAAACAAAACTCTTATTTAAAATTTTAGTTACAGCCCAAATTGCTGTGATAGGAGCTTTGATAAGCATTTGCATTCCCATAGCAATTAACATTTCTATTTGCGTTATATCATTGGTAGTTCGAGTGATTAAACTACTAGTTTGAAAGTTTTTTACATCTTGCATCGCCAAAGAAGTTACTTTTTTAAATAATGCTCTACGGGTATTTTTAGAAAACATAGCCGCGATATAGGAAGCAAAATACCCTACAAAAATAGAAGAAAGTAAGCTTCCAAAAGCACATAAAAGCATAAATCCCCCATTTTTTAAAATTTCATTAAAATTACTTCCTTCTGTTTGTACTAAAATAGTAATTTCAGACATATAATCCGGTAATTTTAAATCCAACCAAACTTGAATAATAATAAATACAATAGCCAAAAACATAAATAGCCATTCTTTTTTTCCTAAATTTTTTAATAATTTTAACATTTTATGATTCCTTTCTACATAATAGAAAGAGTATTTTTTCAAACACTCTTTCTCTATTACAAAATATATCAAATTCACTCTATTTTATAAGTTTCCTTACATATAGTATATTATTATAAGACCTAAAAATTGTCAAGAAAAATAGCTTATTTCATTCTTAGACGCATTTTATTTATTTTAAAACAATTGTTTTTTGAAATTCATCAAATTCTTTTTGCGTATGAAATACTTTTGTTCCTATTAATGGTTCATATATTTGAATTTTTACTGTATCACATGTTTGAGGTTCATAAAATTGTAATCTATTAATCGCGTAATAAAAATTCATATTTCGATTAATTTGAGCAATTATCATTTCATGTTTCGCGATTAAATCACGTATTTGTTCTTGTTTTACAATTCCTTTTTTCATTTGTTCAAAGAAAGTATTACTTTCATCTTCTGATAAATATTTATAATACTTACTATAAATTAACCCATCTAAATATTTTAAGTATTCTTTGGGAGCATGTAAGAATGTTTTTCGTAATTTACTTTGTTGATAGGAAAAGGAATCTACATACATTGTTTTCAAAAAAATATGAGCCTGAATATTTAAAGGAAGTTTTTTAATAAATAGATAGTAATAGGCAAATATTTCATACCCATCCATGTTATTTGGAATTTTAAGTTTTTGAAAGAAATTTAATGTTTTATGAAAGAAATATTCATTATCTTTATTATTTGTAATGACGGCATTAGGATATTGAAAAAGTTCATTTTCTTCTATTATTTTTTCAACAGGATACCCTTTTTTTGTAATATAGTGAAGAGTGATATCAATTTCTCGATTCAATTTATAATATTCACTTACTTTTTTAGCAAGTTCTTTATTATAAGGATTATTAAATACATCATACAATTTTAAATTAGAATATTTTTCTGGTAAAACTACAAAACCAACTGTTGGACTCATAGATTTAGCATTACTTAAATCAATCGATGAATTTATATAATCCGTAGCATCCACAATAATAATATGATCCTCATTTAGTTTGATTTCACCCCAAACATGATCTTGACCGGGTATACTTCTTTTTATGACATCAATTCCAAATTGTTTTAAAATATAGGTGTATAATTGAAGCCATTGAGTACATACAACAGAGGAAAAAATTTTTTCTTTTTCCACATTTACGGTGGCATTACAAATTTTATTTTTAATTAAAGAATCCGTTTGCTTTACATACGAAATATTATAATATAATACTTTGGCTAATTCAATATAAGCATATCTCGCTATTAATAATGGATCTACTAAGTGTTTTTCTTTCACCAAACTAATAATAAATTCTGTTACACTTAATGAAACTAAATTTAATGAATTTTCGATATGATTATTATGATAGTTTACTGTATGAATTTGTTTGATAATTAAATCTAATTTTTTTATAGTTGCATTTATCATGGTTGAATCATTTTCTTTTTTTATTTGTTCTAATACATGAATATATTCTTGTGCTTCTATTGAATCTTCTTCTAAAAAAATATTATCTAAAAATTTTTTTTCACACTTTTGAATAAATAGTAATACTTTATTCACAACCTCTTCGTTCATAAATATCCCCCTTAATATGGGTATTATTATATAAAAAAAATTGCGTTTTGTCAAAATTACCCTTCAATTATTTTGTTCTTTAATAATTAGATAAAGATGATTTTCTCATTCATTATAAGAAAAGTTTATTTTTTCTTTCAGTCATTAGCCAGTAAATGCCCTCATAAAGGAGCGACCTTTATTCTTCACTTACCTTGGATTACTAAAGAAGACTTGCACTTCCAAATTTCACACGCATAGGTTATCATTTGATTATGGCAATCACCCTGCAGCTTTGTGCTACTTTTACCAGAGTCTAACCTTATAACGTATTACTACGTATCAACTGCATATGGCTTAGTTCGCATTCTTTTTTTCTCTCAAGTTGCGAACCTTGTAAGAAAAAAAGTGATTCTTTTTGTTTTCTACCAAAAAAGTTTTTGATGACCACGGTTAGTTCTGTACCTTATAAACCTTTCATTATAACGACATACTCTTTTTCCTTACTTTGTAAGTCCTAAAAAAAGTATTACTACTTTTCTCTACTCGATCCCTTTTTGATTCGCACCAAAAAGTAACAAGAACAAGAGCATTCCATACAAAGTTGCATTCTTTGTTTTTCATATGGTTCTTTATCTAATTATCAAAGAACAAATTTGTGTAATCATTATATCATTATTTTTTTCACTGTCAAGTATTTTACAAAGAAAATCTTTATTTTTTTTCTTATTTTTGTTAAAATAACAATATGTTCCCTTAGTAAAATGGATATTACAAGATCCTCCTAAGATTTAGTTGTAGGTTCGATTCCTACAGGGAACGCCAGAAGATGATTCACCCTTTATTAAGGGTTTTTATTTTGTAAAAAAAAGAAAGGATTTTATTTCCTTTCTTAACTTACTTCATAATACTTTTTTAAACGCTTCAAGCTTTTGTTTTCATATCTAGAAACCATTACTTGTGTCATTCCCATCTTCTTGGCCGTTTCCGATTGGGTTAAATCTTCAAAATAACGGTATTCTAATATTTTTTGCTCCGAAGTTGGAAGAGACTCAATCCCATTGTGTAAATTCATTTTTTCTTCTAAAGAAAGTTTTTCTGGAGCTGCGATTGTTTCATAAAGATCTCTTTCTTCTTCTTTCGTATCATCTAAACGAATCATTTCATTTTTGATACTTAATGCTTCCATAACTTGGAACATCGAAATGTTTAAAAATTCTCCGATTTCCCCATATGTAGGAATTCTTCCCATTTTTAAAGCAAGGGTATTTTTGGTAAGTTCAATTTTTTTGGCTAATCTTAATAATTCCTTACTTACTTTTATTTCTCGGTCTTTCATCGTAAATTCATACATTTCTCCGAAAATATAATCATAAGCATACGTTGAAAACTTAAATTCTCCTTCTTTTCGATAGTTTTTATAAGCTTTTAATAAACCAACTACACCAGCTTGAACCAAATCTTCAAAAGAAGAACCATAAAAGCGTGAAGCAATATGTTTGATTAAAGGATAATTTTCTTTAATCAATTCTTCTGTTGTCAAGATATTTCCTCCTTATGATTGTATGCGCATACGATATCCAATTAATTCTTTTTTTAATTCTTCTTTGACATTACATAAAAGAAGACTTCCCTTTTGGTCTTTTAAGACAAGTTTCATTTTTAGTAAAGCACTTTTTCCCTCAAAATCAATTTTACGAAGATGAGAACAATCACATGTAAAGTTTTTAATTTTCTTTTGTTTCATATAAGGAATAATATACTGATATACCTTATAAGTGCTTCTTTTATTTAATGTACCAACCAACCTTGCATAAAGACCAGTTTCTTTTTCTTCTAAATTTAAGATTAGCATTTCTTTCACCCTTTGCTATTTTAGTATAGGGTAAATTTTATTTTTTGGAAACATTTTCGACAAAATAAGCTAAAATAAGTATTATAAATCTTTTAGTTTTTCTAAAAATTCTTTGCTTTTTAAATATAACCCGGTATATCTATTGTAATATGTTTCTAAAAAAGAATTAATTTCTTCTTTTTGTTCTTTTTTAATCTCTAGTTTTTGAATATTTTTTACATCCACATAATAATACATTCGAATTAATTGAATGGATTTAATGGAAACTAATTTCTCATTTTGATAACAATTTTTACATATAAAGCCACCTTTATCACCATCAATTGTTACAATGGAAGTAGTATTTCCACATTTTACACATTCATCTAAAAGAATTCCTACACCTAATAAAGGAAGACATTTGATTTCTAAAATATTAGTAAGAACCAAAGGATCTAATCCTTCATTCATTTTAAACACTACTTCTAAAAATAAATCAAATAATTTTTCATTTTCACTTTCTTTATATACTTGCGTAACAAGTTCTGTAATATAATTTAAATACCCAATCCTTGTAATATCTTCATGTAAATAGGAGAAAGTATCTAAAACATCAATATCTTTTAATAACGAAAGTTTTCCTTCTTTATAATAAATATGAAAAATCCCATAGGTAAATTTTTGGGTTAATGCTCTTAAAGGATGATTCATTCGTTTGACACCCTTTGCCATAATACCTATGAGTCCATATTCTTTTGTAAAAAGATTTAGTACCAGTGACGTGTCCCGAAAATTTACTGTACTTACTATAAAACCCGTCACTTTTGTTATCATAATTCCACATCTTTTCCTTTATATTTTAAATAATATTTAATTTCCCCTGTTTCTTTAAACTTTTCCCAAGCTTCTTCTTTTGACATATTTTTCATCTCCCATTATTATCATGGGAAAATCTTATTTTTTTTATTCACTTTATTTTAAATCTAGTTCATCAAATCCTAATTCTTTTAACAAGTTTGTTCGTTCTTTCCATTTTTTTAATGTTTTTACATATAATTCTAAATATACTTGTTTTTGAATCAAATTTTCTAATTCCTTCCGAGCTAAAATTCCTACTCTTTTTAATCGTTCCCCATTTTTTCCAATTACTATTTTTTTAATAGAATCCCGATCTACGATAATATCAACACATATATTTACAATATCTTTTTTCTCTTCATAACGAGTTGTAACACAAGTAAGGGAATGCGGAACTTCTTCAATGGTAACATCTAAAAGTTTTTCTCTTACGAGTTCACTCGCCATAAATGACATTGAATTACTCGTTATCATTTCTGGATCAAAATATTGAACATGATCTGTTAAATATTTTTTGATTACTTCTAATAAATGGGCAATATTATCTTTGGTTAAAGCACTGACTGGAACAATCTCGGCAAAAGGAAATAAATCTTTATATTCCGTAATTCGATAAATTAATTCTTCTCTTGTCATTTTATCAATTTTATTTAATATTAATAATACCGGCGAATCACTCTTTTTTAATGTTTCTAAAATAAATCTATCTCCTTTGCCAATTCCCTCTTTGGCATCCACGACAAATAAAATAGCGTCTACTTCTTTCGTTAAAGAATAACTTTCTTTATTTAAAATTTTACCTAATTTACTATTTGGTTTATGAATTCCTGGAGTATCTAAAAAAATGATTTGAGAGTCTTTATCATTATAAATTCCTTGAATAATATTTCTTGTTGTCCCTGCTTTATCACTTATAATCGCAACTTTAAAATTTAAAATAGAATTTAAAAGGGTACTTTTTCCGACATTCGGTCTTCCAATAATACTAACAAAACCACTTTTCATAACTTCAACTCCTCCAAATATATGGAATAAATAATAAAATTCCTTTCGTGATTCCTATTACAACAATTACAAAAGTTGCTGCACTACCACAATCCTTAGCTTTTTTCGCCAAGGGATTTTTTTCTTTGGTTACTAAATCAACCACATTTTCTAGTGCTGTATTTAATAACTCTACTACTAAAATAAGAGCAAGAAGAAAAAATACGATTTCTAAATCTTCCCAACGAAAGTGTAAGAAGAAAGCCATTGCTATAATAACGATAGCGCATCCTAAATATAAATGCAAGCTTCGCTCTTCTTTTAAAGCACTATAAATACCTTCTAAACTATATATGGTACTATGAAAGGTATGAATGATAATATTTTCTTTTTTATCTTGGGATTTTTGCTTCATTTAATATTTCCTCCTGCAACTGAAACATTCTTTTTTTTTCTTCTTTGCTTTTGGTATGATCATAACCTAATAAATGAAGTAATCCATGAACTACTAAAAATGATAGTTCTCGTTTTTCACTATGACCAAAGGCTTTGGCTTGTTCTTTCATTTTAGGAATACATACATAAATATCACCCAGCATCCGAATTTCTGCATTAGAATACCCAGCATCTTCGAAAGCAAAACTAATCACATCAGTAACTCGATCGATATTTCGATAAGTTTTATTGATTCTTTGAATTTCATCTTCTCCTACATATATGACCGAACCGCAAGCATTGGAAATTTTTTGATGTTTTAAAGCACATTGAATCACTTTTTCAATGTAATCTTCTTGATAGCCATAAAGATCATTTATAATAAATTCATTCATCCTTTTCCCCCATACCTTTCTTAGCCAATTTGAATGCCCATAATTTTTAAATAATAAATGAATGCGACAAAGCATAAAATGGCGCATAAAATATTATAAAATGTATCACTTCTAAATACTTTTGGTAAATGTCTTTTAATGGCACTGAAACCAATATATAATAAAAATCCTATAATTGCTCCGGTTACATTTAAGATAATATCGTCAACATCAAAACTCCGTCCGATAAAATATTGTACAAACTCTACTGTCGCACTGGTAAGAATACTAATAATTAAAATATGATTGACTTTATTTGCTTTTACATAAGAAGAAACAAAATAACCAAAAGGAACAAAAAGTAAAATATTTCCAATCACATTCCAATAAAAACCAGTACTTCCTATTTTATATCGTAAAATCTCGGTAAAAGGAACTAAATTAAAACCACTTGTTTGATTCAATTCCGTATTCGTAAGTAAATTGTATAAAAGAAGTGCATAAATTACAAAAATTAAAGACATAAATTCTTTATAAAATACCAACTTTTCATGATTTACTTTTAAATAAGTAATGCGAATAGAGATTATTACAACTAAAAAAATTGTCAACATAGGCCAAATGCCTTTTAAAGTGTTTGCAATAAGATTCACAGCCATTTTTCACCACTTCTATTCTTTATTCTTTTACAAATTCTTGTTCCTGTCCAATATTTTCTTCTACGGCAACAAAAATCTCTACATTCATTGTACTATTATTTACCTCTTTTTTCAAAACTTTTTTTGCTAAAATCTTATCTTTTTCACCAAATGTACTTTGAAGCTTGGAAATTCCTTCATTTAAGGCCTTTTCTAAAGCTTCTTCTTCACTATAACTTTTTTCTATATTTTTTACTTCATATTGCGTGACAAAGAATAATTCATTTCCAAAAATATTTACTATACTTTTTCGTTCTTCTTCAAAGGATTCTATTCTACTTTTCAATAAAAGATTATCATAATATAAATTTCGAAACCGCAAATTCCAACGTTTTTTTCCAGTTCGTTCTTTTATTTGATACTTCATGGGAACACTAACTGAAATGGTATACCACACTTCTCCAAAAACTTCTCCTGATGCACAAACAATCCCTTTTTCTTCATTATCTTTGGTAATAATTCCACTAATTAAAATATCTCCTTTTTTTACGGAATCATTTACTTTTACCCGAGCTTCTCCCTTATCAAAAATCATTTCTTTGACAAGACCATCTTTTTTAGCAACAATATGACAGGATGTTTTTTCTTTTTCGATTGTTTCTTTTTTTCTTTCTTCTACTCGAACAATATAATTCATTCCTTTGATTTCAATTTCTAACCATTCTAATAAATCCGGGTATTCTTCTAAGATAGAATCTTTAATTTGTTCTATTTCTTGATAGCTTTTACGCCAAGAGTTTTTTCTAATTCCTTTTTCTTTTAAAGAATTCTTAACAACATCTCGAATATTTTTACTCGAATGAATTACTTGGACACTTACCATAATATGAGATAAAAAAAATAAAAGAATGATTCCTACAAGACCACAAAAAAGAAAAACTCGATGAAAATATAAAACTTCTTTCAGTTTTTTAAATCCTGTAACACCACATTTTTTGACCTTTACAAACCAAAATTTTTTTACTTTTGCATAATCTTCTTCATTTATTTTTAAATACAAAAACTCGTTTGTCGTTTTTGTTTCATAGATAGGAATTTTTAATTTAAAACATTTTAAAAGAAAGCGTGTTTGTTCTTTGGCATCTATTTGAATCCAACAAGCATTATGATTCATTTTTCACCATCAGACTTTCTAAGATTCCTTCTATTAATATTTCATTTTTGGTAAGTTTTAAAATTCGAAACTCTTTGCCTTCCATGGTGAGTAAAAACGTAGGCATTTGTAAAATAATTTTTTCTTCTTCTAATGTTACAATATCAACAAAACTATATACATGAATATATTTTTGATACATATCTATAAAGTATTCTTGATCAAATAAAAAACTTTTTATTGTTTTATATAGATGCATAGAATCACCTAAAAAACTATATGCCAAAAGAAAAAAGCTTATGCAGCTTTCTTGTCTATTCTTTCTAAACGATATTCATTTATATTTAATGTTTCGATTTCATTTTGAGTCATATCTATTTTTTTACTTACATATACTCTTATCTCACGCATTTCATCATAATTTAAATAATTCAATGCCTCTAAAAATTTTTCTTTGCCTAATTTCATACTTTCAATTGCTTGTTTCATTTCTTCTCTAACATAACTTTTCTTTAAATAAATGGAAAAATGATTATATAAAATATTTAATATTTTCATTTCTTCTTTGAATGATATAAATAATTTGGCAAAAGAGAATTCTAAAATTTTAGGATTATCAATAATATCAATATGAATATCTTTCCATTTTCCTTGAATATTTTTTTCAATTCTTAAAAGAGAGGCATCATTTTCGGTAATCACTGAATCATTTTGTTTTAAAATATTTAAAACTTCTTCTTTGGAATAATGAAGAAACACTTCATCAATACTTTGTAAACTAGGCATAGGAAGAACATAATCTTCACGATTTTTTCGAATAATTCCAATTCCGTACATAACAAAACCTCCTTTTTTCGTACATTATTATACTACAATATGTAAATTATTGTCAAATGAAGGAAAGTTTAGATTTTTAAATATTGGGTCATTTTTAAACTCATATTTCTCGTAAAAGGATAGGTATAGTTTGTAACATCGGTTAAATAAGGCGCAACAACGACCATACTATAAGTTGGATTTTCCCGTGGATAATAAAATACAACTGTGGAATTAATCACGGGAGTATCTACAACACCATCTTGATTACTATCGACAAATGTTTCACTTGTTCCTGTTTTTCCAACAGCATTTAACTTTTTATCAACATAACTAGAAGCAGTCCCGCCATGAAATACTTGATAAAGGCCTTCGGTGATTCGGTCATAATAACTGCGATCTAAATTGACTTGATTTAAAAAAATATTAGAATCTTCCTTTTTTAATCTTAATGCATACCGATTGCCATAATTAGAAATCGTATTAATGTATTGTAATAAACTAATAGGCGTATATGTGTCGTATTGACCAATGGCAAAGTTTAATAATAAATCTCCGGCAATTTTTTCGCCTTTCATTCCGGTTTGTTCATTAGGATAATCTATTTCCGTTTTATTTCCCAGACCATAACTAGCAAAAACAGTTCGATAGGATTGAAAATCTTCTTCGGTTACTTCAAATTTCATATTATATGTATAGGTTTGTCCTGTATTTTGAATTGCACTGATAAATTGAAAATAGTTAGAAGAAGTTCTTAAAGCAGTAATATCATCTACTACACCTAATCTAGTATAAGAACATTTTGCCGGTTCACTATATAATTTTACACAACTATCGGTCATTTTTTTACCAACGACAATTCCCCCTTTGATATAGCCCACGGTACTACTCGCTCCTTTTACTACACTTCCCATAGCATAAGAAGAAGAAAGAGCAGTGATAGTAATATCTTGAAATGTCCCATCATCTAATAAACGAAGTCCACTCATAGCTAATATACCACCAGATTTAGGATCACCAATCATCGCATAGGCATCATGAAAATATTTTGTACTCGCTTTCTTTTTGGCTAATGTCATTTCTTCTTTTAAATTTTTTTCTAATTCTAATTCTATATCAATATCAATATTTAAAGTAATATCATTCCCGGGTATTTCTTCTTCTAACAACGTTAAAGTATTATCTGAATTTACCATATATTTTGCTTTCTGACCACTTAATATCGCTTCATATTCTTTTTCTAATCCACTTACTCCAACAATATCATCTCTTTTATAACCATTGGCTAAAAATGTATCGATTTCTTCTTTCGGAATACTTCCAATAGTTCCTAAAATACTTCGTAGGGTTTCCCCATAAGGATACACTCTTTTCGAAGTTACTACCACTTTTAAAGAATCGATATGAAGTTCTATTATTTTGGCGACAAAATCATCTGTTACATTGGAAAAAAGAATTTTATCTTGATAGTTATACCCCGTTTCCATTTTAGAAAATAAAGAAATCACTTTTTGTTCTTCTAAAGAATACTCAATCATTTCATTTGTAATACGTTCCCATTTTAAATCTTTCATTTCTTCATTGGTTAATTTTCGCTCATCCCATAAAGTCCATTCTTCTGCAGTGATTAAATCTTTCCCATTATTATGGGTAGCCAAATAATAATTTTTACAATCTGTTAGGGAAACAATGGGATTTTCTTCAAATTCACTTAACATCTTTGCAAGTTCTATTATTTCATCTAAACTCATATCAACCGGTTTATGAAAACTAATATTTAGTACCCCTTCATTGTCTACTAAAACTTTACCATTCCGGTCTAATATTCTTCCTCGAGGAGTAGAACTTCCTAAAACAATATTTTCCGTTTTTTCTTTTAGTAATACGGCATAATACTCCCCTTGTTTATAATTCATATCAATTAAAACAATTGCAAAAGTGAAAAATATAACTCCCAGAAAACATTTCATTTTCATAAGAACCACCTTTTTTTAGTATTTCTTTTTTTTCTTTTTTCATACACTATCTATAGGTGATATTATGTATAATTTAATAAAACGTTATATGAGTAATTTAAAAAAAGAAGATGTTTCTAAGTTTGCCATTCAAAATCAAGTATATTTAAGTGAAAAAGAATTAGATTTTACTTATACTTTTGTAAAAAAAAATTGGGAAATGATTTTTCGGAATCCCAATTTATTAAACTTAGAACGTTTTAAACATGAATTTAGTGAAGAAAATTATGTTAAAATTCAAAAACTGATTTCGTTTTATTATCAAAAGTATGGTTATTTATTATAATAAGCTTTTATATGTTCTAGTAAATTATCATCAAATTTTCTTTCCCGTATCATGGCAATTTCAAAACGATAAGGAGGGTATACTTTATTTTTATCTTCCCAAGTTTCCCCAATATAAGGAGTTTCTAATATTTTAGGAATTCCTTTTAATTTTTCATGATATATTATTTTTAAAAGCGTTTCAAATCCAATCGTTCCATACCCGATGTTGGCATGGCGATCTTTATGAGATGCAAGAATATTTTTACTATCATTAATATGAATACAGCCAATATGCTCTAAACCTATTTCTTGGTCAAATTGCTCTAAATATGTATCAAATTCTTTTAAGTCTACTCCCGAATCATGCAAATGACATGTATCTAAACAAACACCGACTTCTTTTTTCGTATGTTTTACTAAGAAAGCCATTTCTTCTAAGGTACTAGCACATTCAGTTCCTTTTCCGGCCATGGTTTCGAGTAAAATTTTACAAGTATAATTTTTTTCTAAAATTAAATTGAGAGCATCCACAATATTTTGTAAAGCTTCTTCTTTTGTTAATCCTACTGCACTACCAGGATGAACAACCAAATAAGAAATGCCCAATGTATCACATCTTGCTAATTCTTGACTTAAAAATTGAATTGAAAAATCCCATTTAGAAGCATCTTTTTTATTGGCTAAATTAATAATATAAGGAGCATGACAAATTACATTTTTAATATCGATTTGATTTTCTAAAAGATAGTTTTTTGCTTGTGCTAATAAATCGCAATCAATTGGTTTTCTTATCGTATTTTGTGGCGCTCCAGTATAAAACATAAAGGTATTTGCTCCATAACTTACCGCTTCTTTAGCACTTCCTAGTAATTGCTCACTTCCAAAAGAAACATGACATCCAATTATCATATACATCAACTTCTTTCATCTAGTATTATATCAAAAAAAAGAATCTATGACTAGATTCTAACCAATCAATGTTCCCTGCCCATTACAATTTGTAGTAGCAGTTTCACTAGATTCAATATCTTCTACATCAGCATCGGTAAGTTTCTCTGTTTTTCCATTTACAATAAAGTTATTACTACTCATCCATCCCGTAATTGTAAGCTGTCCTTTATCATAAGTAATTAAAACGCTTCCTGTATATCCCCCTTTATTATCAAAAACTCCGGATAATCCTTCAATGGTATAACATTCGGTATTTTTTTTGGCTGTTAATTTTCCTCCCATAATATCTAATTGAGCTTGTGTTTGAGCTGATTGCATCAATTGCAAAAATTCTGTTTTATAAGATCCTTTACGAGCATTTGCTAAGAGTCCAAAAACATTAGAACCCGCGACTAGCATCAAAATAGCCAACACTACAATAACTGCTAACAATTCAATTAATGTAAACCCTTTTTTCATGTTCGGACACTCCCTACTCTAGATATAATTATAAAGGTTCACACTTTCAAAGTCAAGGGAAACAAAACAACTTTTTTTTCATAAGATGATAGTAGGTGAAGATTTATGAAACGAAATCCTAGAGGAGGAAATATTTTTACAATTTTAGCCATTTTTGCTCTTAGTATTTTAATTTTTTATCAAGTAATTTTAACTTTAATTTTGCCTTTTCGCTTTAATATTTTTATTTTACTCATTGAATTTGCCTTACTTTTATTTTTGTTCTACCGCATAGTATGGCCTTATTAGATCTTCGGTTTTATATACATAATCTAATACTTTGCGAATTTCTTTTATTCGTTCAAATTCACTTCCTTTTTCTTCAAATTTAGGCGGAATTGAAATGACAATAAAGAATAATTTTTTTTCTTCTTCACTCCAAGGACAAATCATAAAGTATTCTTCTAAAAGAGAGGCAAAAGGTAAATCAAAATATTCGTTTTGATAAAAATGAAATAAATCTAATACCGGACTATCTTTTTTGGAATTTTCCCAACTTAATAAATAGTCTTTTTGCCATTTATGATAATGTTCTAAACTTAAATGATTATGAATTTGACAAATACGATACTGATGTAATTCGCTAACACTTTGAAACCATGTTTCTAATTCTTTTTTGGCAAATTCTAAAGAAGCAAAAATTTTGGAACTATGCATTAAAAGTAAATATTCACTAGGACTAGGATAAATACTTTTAAAATATTCTTGATATAAATTATCATAAAAAAAGTTTAAATATTCTATTTGGGCTAATACTTCATCATATATTTTTTGATATTCATCTAAACTGACTTCTTTTTGATAAGAAGTTTTTTGATGAAGCTTCGCGACTACTTTCATAAAATCACTGGCTTTTTGTTCTTTGGGAATGTTGGTATCAGGAATATATTCAAAAATATTTACTCCTTCTCTACTATCATCAATTAATGTAGGAAAATTCTCAAAATTACGACTATATAAATATTGATATAATTCTTTCATATCTTTTTTCTTTTCTTTTAAAACAATATTGCCACTTGTCGATTCTAATATTTCCACATTTCCCAAGAGAGTCACTTTCGTAGGTCGATACGTTTCTTTAATAATATCAACAGTTTTACGATTCATCATTTTCAGGAATAATTAGTTTATCTCCGGGTGTTAAATTACCAATATCATTGTATTCTTGTAAGATATTTACATTGGAATTATACATGGTACAAATGGTTTCAATATTTTCACCATCTTTTACAATATGAATATGATAGGTCGCAAATTCATTTTCATCAGTCATACCATGAAGTAACACTTCATCACTTTGAACTTCTTCTTTTTCTTGTTCTTCTATTACCACTTCTTTTTCAGGTTCTTCTTCGATTATTTCGATATGACTTTCTTCTTCTTTTTCTTCTGTATCATGATTTTCTACAAATTCTAAAAGTTCTTCGCTACTAAAGGGTTCACTTCTTTCTTCTTCTTGTTCTTTTTCTTCTAAAGGTTCCCTTTCTTCTAAGTCACCACATAATTCTAGTTCAATATTTACTTTAATTTTATTTTCCTCCATAATATCATAAGCAAAATCACTAATTTCTAAAGTAATCGTATCTTTTTTTATCTCTGGTATTTCAATGGAAAAAGGAATTTTAAATGAAAAAGGAAGAACATTGGCACTCACTTCATGACTTTTATATTCTCCAGTAACAAATAAATTTCCTTCAATCGTTGTTTCTTTTACTTCAAATTCTCTTTCTAGTGAAATACTCGTAATTTCACTTAATTTTGTCGAAAAATCTAATTCTTTTGTAAAGGGAATTATACTTTTCAAAATCCATCATCCTTTCTTTATTAAGAATATGAGTTTGCATCGAAAAAAAGACTAGATTTTTCTAATCTTATTTTATTTGAATGGCATCAATCGTTTTTCCATAAATTCCAGCATAGCCCTCTTTCGTATCATCTACTTTCGATACCCAAGGAAGCCAATTACCATTTTTCAAATGAACACGATATATAGCATTTTTTATTTGAACTCCATCTATTTCATTTCCTAAGTTTCCCGCGTAATCATTACGATTTTTTACCCATGAAAGCCAATACCCTTTTGTCTTATCATGAACTCGAACTTCCAAAGAATCTACATATAATCCTCCCAAAGCATTTCCAAAGTTTCCGGCATATTCATCACTTCCAATGGAAACGTTAGGAAGCCATTTTTTCTTGTTATTGTCATAACTTTGATAGTATAAAAGTCTTGAAGAAGTTGGTAAATCTTTATCTAAATAAGGCGTTGGGTCTATTCTTGTATTATTAGGCAATCGAACTTCAAAATGCAAATGAACTCCATAAGCATTTCCTGTATTCCCCATATAGCCAATTTCTTGACCTTTTTTTACTTCTTCTCCTTCTTTTACATAGACATCTTTTAAATGCGCATATAAAGTATAGTACCCATCTTCATGTTTTATTTTAACAAAGTTTCCATAACTAAGATTTCCGGTCGAACCAGGGATAGGTTTTATTCCCGTTTGAACCATAACAACCTTACCATCAGAATGCGCTAAAATCGTATCTTGTTGATACCATTTTTTCACAATATCTAAAGCCAAATGACTTTTCGAAAACCCATTGGTAATTTGATTTTCGCCATTTCGTAATATTCGACTCATATTTTTTCCTCCTATGGTAAACTATGAATTTAGGAAAAAAATGGCCGTTTCTTTATCACAAATTTTAAAATTTGGCATAAAAAAAAACTTATTCTTGTTTTTCTTTTCCTTCTTTTACAATAATAAGTCCTTTTTCTAATTCTTCTAGTGCCCTTCCGATTGTACGCTTATTCATATATTCATTTTCTGCCATTTGATAATGATTTTTCTCTAGCATTTGTTTACTACGAATAGATGCTACATGAACAAGCTTGTACTTAGAATCTACAATAGTAAGTAGTTTATCTATCGAAGGATATAACATACGATCACGTCCTTACTTTAATATCATACTAGAAAAACATTTCTTCATACAAGTTTTCTCGTAAAACTTTACATTTTTTTAACATTCCATCTTTTCTTCTTCTTTTTCATCGACAATTTTTCGTAAGGCATTCAATATTTCCACCATCGCCCATGTATCTTGTTGACAATAAATTCTTAAAGCTTCTTTTTTTAAAGCCAATTCTTCTTTGCTCATTTTATCATAATTTGCATACTCTACAATTGCTTCAGTTCCATTTTTAACCACCAAATTTTTATAAGATAAATCACTAAAAACAGGTAATGTTTTTTTAATAGAAAAGGAACCGCTTAAACGATAATCATAAAAATTAAATGTTTCTAAATCTTCTCCTTCAAAACCTAATTCTTTAAACATTTCTTTATTATTGTTGACAATCCATAATAAATCAAATCCGCGATCATATAGTTTCATCAGTCCTTCTTTATACTGTGGAAACATTTTAGCTAGTTCTTTTATTCTTCCTTTTTCAAAAGGTACATTTTGGGCAAATAAAGTTCCTTTATCAGGATCCATTGAAGAAAGCATCAGTTTTATCATGTCTTCTCGTTCATCTTGTGTTGTTTCCGCTAAAAAGATAATATTGTCTTTCTGTTTATCACAAACTCCCGGTTCCTTTTCGATATGTAAACTAAATTCAAAAGGACTTTGAATATAAGGCCATTCGCCTTTAAATCTAGGAACAGGACAAGGCATAGTTTCAAAATCTAAATGATAAATAGGGTATTGTATCGTACCTAAAATTGCTTTAATTTTTTCTTTATTGATATATTGCTCATGATTTTTGGTACATTCTCTTTGAATTTCATGATTCTTTTTCACAATCCATTCTTCCGGAATATCTAATAAATTAATATAGCCTTCATTAATCAAATCTAATCCCTTACATCTAGTACCATCTTCTTTTAAAAAACCATGACCATTATGAATATAATTTAAACTACTATTTTTTTCCGGAATGATAGAACCACATACGGGTTTAAAAAATTTACAACAATTATAAGTTTTATAGCCACATTGAACCCCTAAATTTACTTTGGAAGCATCTAAACGTAATAAGGTTTCTTCTAACATAATTCTTTCTTCTTCAATAATTTTTTGATATTCTTTCGTAATTCCATCCAATTTGAAAAACGTAATCAACTCTTCCCCATCACTAGAGGGATTATAAATTGCTTTTCCATTTTCATAAGTTCCATCAAATATATATTGATGATTTAAAACTGCTAAATAATAATGAATAGGTTTTGAGACGGGATTTTCTTCCATTTCATGTTCAATAAAATATCGTTGAATTGCTAAATCATGAATGTATTTTCCGACATCTTCATAACGATTTAATAATTTACTTTTTTTGGCTTCATAATTTTCAATAGTCATTTCTTCTTCTAAAGGATATCTAGGAATTTCTCCTTTTAAACAATACACATTGTCGCTTTTATAAAAAATTGGGTATTTTTCGCCACCAACTTTTTTTAATCCAGCCGTAAGCTCAGCATATTTTTTAGATGTCGTAGCTTTTACTTCAATAATATTAATTTCTTCTTCATTTTCATTATACACATCCACATAACAAATATACCGAATTCCATTTTTTAGAAACTCAAAAGACATTTGCTCCTTGGTTTTCTCAGCAAATATAGTCTTTCCTTTCCACTTTTCTAAAACTAATTTACCAGTTTCCTCTTCTACTCTTTTATAATAAGGCATCATGGCTTCTAATTGGCGATTGACTACTTCTGTATGATCAATTTCTAATCCATCTTCTGTTTCTTCAATCATTGAACCTAATAATTCTTGTAATTCACTTTGCTCTTCTTGTTTTTTATATTCTTCATAAGTTACTTCCGAATCTAAACGATCTTTTTTTAAATTTTCTAAAGCTGCATATCTACGACAACGAGTAAAATTAATAAAATCAGTCTTTGATATAGCCATTATTCTACTACTTCCGCCCGATAAGAATCTTTATCTTTGGTAATTTTAATTTTTTGATTTTTAAAACTTTCATCATCTACATCTAATAAAAATTTTTCCTCAATCAAATCACTTCCATAAATAAAAGTTTCTGTTTCGGTTAATTTCTTTACTTGGGCATAAGCTTCGGCCGCAACTACTAAAGAATGATGTTTCATTTCTTCTAATCCTTCTACATTTCGAGCATCTTCTAACGCAAAACTTACTCGCGTTACCGCGACAATAAAAAACAAGCCAATCACACCACATAAAATTACTAATTCTTTTATCATAAATCCTTTTGAATTCATATTACCACTACTTTCCTTAACAAAAGTATACCATAAAGAGAATAAAAAAAGAAGATGAAAAACATCTTAACTTTCTTTCCTAAATATATTTCATAATCACTGTTTTCATTTTAGAAACAAGAGTGATTGTATCGGTAATTAATTCCTCATAATTGGAGTGATCATCAAAGTTCAGTCCTTTAATTTTACAATGAATTCTACTTACATCTTCGGTCGTTTCTCTTTCCCATTCTAAGGATTGCCCTAATTCTGATTCTATTTGAGTCTTTTTGTCCCATAGTTTATCAAATAATTCTTTATCACCAGTAATATATAAACCTACTCTAATATAACTTTCTTTATTCACTAATTCAATTGCAATATGAGATGTTCTTTTTCCAATGGCAACATCATACCACGCTCTGGTTGAAGGTTTACGATTATTAAATGGCTTTCCTTTTTCAATTAATTTTTCATTCAATTTATTCCAAAATTCTAGTCTTTCTGATTCGGCTCTACTTAATGATGCATTGGAATAATAATTATATTTCGTAAATCCATTTGGTTGTTCTATCACAACAAACTGCGGTGCTGGTAAAGATGAACCAATTTTATAAGCATGAATTTCTATTAAAAAGAAATTGATTTGACTATTGGTATTATTGTTTAACCATTCAATTGCACTTCTATGTTCTTCTCGCGCTCTTTTCACAATCCATACCATACATTGTGCATCTAATCCCGCTCCATAAGTAAGTAATTTCCCTAAATGTTCATGATTAGATTGTTCTAATTGATTTTCAATAACAACCCGAATCCCTGAAGTTTCATCGACAGCATATAAATCACATTCAAAACCACCAACACTAGTTTCTTTTACAATATCAGTTAAATTTAAACCTAAAATTTCATTTAAATTTTCAATATTTTCTTTTTTAGATAACCATTCTGAAAAGTTATACTCTTCATGAGGCCAAATTTCTCTTAAATCTACTTCTTCTAATTTTCCTAATTCCATAGTTTTCTCCTTCTTTATTTCATCTAAAAAAAATAGTCTTTTTGACTATTTTACATCTTTAATTGTTACTTCATAAGATCCATTTGGGCTTTGTACTTCTACAATTTCACCTTTTTTATGTCCAATTACAGCAATCCCAATAGGACTTTCATCCGAAATTTTATTTTCAAATGGGTCTGCTTCTAAAGAACCTACGATTTCATAAGTATCTTCTTCGCCATCATCATATAAAATCACAACTGTTGACCCAATAGAAATTTTGCCCTTTTCATCTTTTTCCGCAATGGTGCTATGTTCTAATTTATATTCTAACTCTTTAATTCTTGCTTCTACTTGAGCTTGTTCATCACGAGCTGAATCATAATCAGCATTTTCTGATAAATCTCCTTGAGCTCTTGCATCTTTTAAGTCTTTAATAACTCGAGGACGTACAACATTTTTTAGTTCATTTAACTCATTTTCTAATTCTAAATAACCTTGAGGTGTAAGAACTATTGATTTTTGTTTCATTTCATCATCACTTTCCTTAAATTACATAAAAATAATCTTACTATATAAAGCTTTATTTGTCAACTATTTTCACGCGCATCATATCATACTTTTCCAAAGGTTTTTCCATCGGTAAAGCAAGTTTTTCACCTGGATGATTGGCAATGGAAATCATTTCATTGGCTTCATTTTCTATTGTATGTATCGTATATGAAAATGTTTCAATATTTGGCCCAAAAAATTCTACTACATCACCCACTTGAAAAAGATTTCTTTCTTCAATCCAAACTTTTTGATTTTTGGCATCATATTCTAAAACCAATCCTAAAAAATCTTGATTCGAAACTTCTTCTCTTCCTAAAAAATATTGTTCTTTTTCGGTTGGTAAAGTTTCAAAAAATTGAGGAGATGAATCCCGATTAGCACAGCGATTTAAAATCTTTTCGGCATATACACGATCCTTATCTGTAATAGTATGATTTAACACTTTATCTATCAACCGACGATACGTTAAAATCACTGTAGCAATATAATAAATTCCCCGCATTCTTCCTTCTACTTTAAAAGAATTCACGCCAATCGCCATCATTTCTTCCAAATGAGAAATCATGTTTAAATCTTTGCTTGTCATACTAAACAACGGATTTTCTTCATTTTCAAATGTCCAACGACATATTTGGGCACATCCTCCACGATTGGCATCTCGATTTGTTAATACATTTGATAAAATGCATCTTCCTGAAAAAGATGTACACATTGCCCCATGAACAAAGCATTCTAACTCTAATCCGGTTTCTTTTTTTATTTTTGCAATGTCTTCTTTCTTGGCTTCTCTTGCCAATACAATTCTTTTAACCCCTAAATCTTTATAATATTTTGCTGCTTTGGCATTTAAAACACTGGACTGAGTAGATATATGGATTTCTAGGGGAATATGTTCTTCATTTATTAGACTAATAACACCAACATCACTTACAATAACTGCATCGACTTTGATTTTACTTAGTTCTATTAAATATTCTTTTAAGCCTTCTCTATCTTCTTCATGAAAAATAATATTTACAGTTACATACACTTTTTTATTCTTTTCATGAGCAAAAGAAACAGCTTCTTTCATGTCTTCTAAAGAAAAGTTTTTCGCATTGGCTCTTAAACTATAATTTTGCCCCCCAATATAAACAGCATCTGCTCCATAATGAAAAGCAAATTTTAATTTTTCTAAATCTCCTGCTGGAGCAAGTAATTCACATTTCATAAAACACCATCCTTTGGTGGTAACCGATAAATTGTTTTTTGTTTTTGAAACCCATTCATTGTATGAATCATTGGTGTAAAGTGTTCTAATTTTTCTAAAAGTACATCAATATTTTCTTTACTCCAATCTAAATTCACAATAAAATATTTTACATTTTTCTTTTGTAAATACGTACTTTGATTTAACTCTTTGGCATCAAAACAAACTGTTCCATATTCATTTTCTTTTAACACAAATTTTTTTTGATGAATTGGTTCTAAAATAGGCATTGTAGATACTTTATCTAAATTAAAATTTTTAGCATAATTTGTAAGTAGTTTTCGTCGACTATATAGGTATGGATAGGGTCCATATAAATAAATAGAAACTTCTTTCGTTGCTCGATGTAAAATAGCATCTACTTCTTCTTCCGTAATATCAGGAGATATTACTACCGAATCCATATCTTTCAAAAAAGTATTCACGGAAAAAGAACTACAACTTGCATGCATTGGAAAAAATATTTTTTCTATGAAAATATTTTTTTCTTTTAATACTTCATAAACACCCAAATCTTCAAAAACAATTCCTTGATAATCTAAAAATTTTTCACAAATCATTTCAAGTTTTACTATATCTTCATTCTCTAAAATTCGATTTAAATACAAATAAGAATTTTTAGGAATTTCTTCTAAAGAATACTCTTTTTGAAACCCAACACAAAAGTCTTTCAACGGAAAAAGAAAGCGAATGTCTTTTCTTTTCGTTTCCGTACCATTAGGAATTACTAAAAAATTACTCATTTGCTTTCCTCGCGCTAATAGAAATTCCATCTCCAATATCATAGAACTTTGTTTCAAATTCTTCATTGGTATTTAAAAAATCTATATATGCTTCAATCTTTCCAACTAATTGTCTTAAATTTTTACTTTCAATCGTATCTTTTTTACCTACATAACCATGAAATTTCAAATTATCGGTAATAATCACACCATGAGGGGCTAAAAAGTATTTATATTTTTCAAAAAACTTTTTATATTGTCCTTTCGCAGCATCAATAAAAATTAAGTCATATTCCGTTCCTTCCGCTAAATTCAATTCTAAAGCATCTTGAAAAACCACACTTACTTTTTCATCAAAACCACATTTTTTCACATTTTTCAAACATTCCATATAGTTTACTTCATCTTTTTCGATTGTTGTTACTTTTACTTCTGGACTACTTGATGCCATCAAAATAGCCGAATAACCAATGGCACTTCCAATTTCTAAAACGTTTTTAATGTTATTTGCTTTAATATATTTCATTAAAAAGGCAATTCCATCTTTTTGCATAATTGGAACATTTTTGGCCTTTGCATATTCTTCCATTTCTAAAATTAATTCTTTCATTTTTAACACACTTTCTAATTCTTATCACAGATGCTTTGTAATTCATATACTTTGTTATAAAAATCGGTACTATTTTCTTGAAAGAAAACTTCTCCTGTACAAACATTCGCAACAAAGAATAAATAATTCGTATCTGTAGGCCGCAACGCAGCTTCAATTGAAGTAATTGAAGGATTTGAAATCGGTCCAATAGGTAGTTTACCATTCATCGTGCCATCTGTCAAACGCGTATTATAAGGATTATGATGATTTAATTCGCGATCAGTAAGTTCTTCTCCCATAACTTTTCCAACCCCATAATAGGCAGTTACATCACTTCCTAAAGACATATTCATCTCTAATCGTTTATAAAAAACTTGACTAGCCTTTTCACGATCTTCTTTGGTATTTGCTTCTTTTTCCACAATGGAAGCCATTGTTAAAATATCATGAACTTTTTTACCAGAATTGGTAAATTCATCTCTCAATGGGTCTAGTTTAAGTTTGGTATGATCTAATATTTTTAAAGCGATTTCTTCAATACTAGCATTTTCTAAAAATTCGTATGTATCAGGGAAAAAATAACCTTCTAAAGGATAGTAAATATCTTTATTTAATATATCTTCCGTAAGAAACCAATACTCTTCGTTGTCCACTAAACTTTGTAAAAACTCTGATTTTCCTAATGTTTCTAAAAATTCTTCTTTGGTAAAATCGAAATTTTCCGCAAATAAACTCGCATAATCAGTAAGGCGTTTTCCTTCCACTAAAGTAAGCGTAACACTATGAATCTTCACATCTCCATCTTGAAATTTTTTAAGCATTGTAATTGGTGTCATATTTTTACTAAGTTCATATTCTCCCGCTTGAATATTTGTTTTAGCAAAAAATAAATACATATCTAAAGCATATTCACTTCGAATTAATCCCGCTTTCTGTAAATTTTTGGCAATTGTAGTCTTCGTTGTTCCCGGTTCAATAATAAAGGTTATAACCGTATCATCTTTGGAAACAGAACCCATTCCCCATGCATAAAAACCACCTAATCCTAAAATACTTAACATGATTATAATCAAAATAATTATTACTGCTTTTTTCATTTGTTATCCCCACTTTTTTCTTCTAATTTTGCTAAAATAGATTCAATTGTATTCCATTCTTCTTCCGTTTCAATTGGAAATAAATTTTTATTATTCCCATTTTTATCATAAATATTGGCAAATACTTTTAATGAACCATCTTTACTTTTACTTTGATCCGTATAAACTATATAACTTTTATTAGTTTCTTTAGAATCAAAGGTAAATAACACTTCACACTCTTTTTCTATTCCATTTTCATCTTTAATTGTAAACACACTATAATTCACTGCTTGTTCCTTCATTTTTATTCCTCACTCTCTTTAAATACGTTTCTAAAATTAAATTCGCGGCAATGCCATCAATTTGTTTTTTTCTTTTTTTTCGAGAAGTATCTGTACTTAATAAGATTTTCTCTGCTTCTAAGGTTGTTAATCGTTCATCAACAAATGCAACAGGCAAAGAAAATTTTTTTTCTAACATTTCTTTAAATTTTTTACTTCTTTCAGTAGCAAATCCTTCGGAATTATTCATATTTTTTGGATAACCTAAAGCAAATTCCGTAATTTCTTTTTCTTTTACAATTTTTTCTAAATCTTCTAATACACTTTGATAATTTTCTTTGGAAAATCGAAGTACACATAAGGGTAATGAAAAGGTATTAGATTTATCAGATATGGCAATTCCTAGGGTTGTTGTTCCAAGGTCTAATCCCAATACTCTCATTTCAAATATTCTTTCAATATATAAGAGACAAGTTCAGATCTTTCTATACTAAGTATTTTTTCACGAGCATTTTTATAACTAGAAATATAGCCAGGATCTCCACTGATAATGTATCCTACTAATTGATTAATAGGATTATATCCTCGTTCCTCTAAGATTTGATAAACTTCTTTTAAAATCAATTTGACATTTGCTGATTCTAATTCTGACATCGTAAAATATGTCGTATTTTCCATTTTACACCATCCTTATAAGTACAATTCTATTGTAGCAAAAAAAGATGTCAATTACAAGTTTGATTTCATTGACATATATTTTACTAAATTTAGCAAATTTAAAACTCTTTTAAGGTTAATTTTTCAATTTCTTCTATTGGTAATTTTGTGAATTTTGAAATATATTCTATAGGCATTTCATCTTGGATCATTTCTTTGGCTATTTCTTGTTTTCCTTTTTTCATGCCTTTTTCCATTCCAATTTTTATTCCTTCATCTCTGCTTTCTAATCCATGAAACTTATACGCATCATAAATTTTTCTTGTTTTTTCATCTCTCATAAATCCTTTAAACCAATGATTCATTTCCATGAATAACCACCTTTTTTCTAAATAAAAAGTTTTATGCAATTTTTGATAATTTTTCAATTTCTTCTATTGGTAATTTTGTGAATTTTGAAATATATTCTATAGGCATTTCATCTTGGATCATTT
>CANQEG010000008.1 GCA_947594705.1 uncultured Bacilli bacterium
CAAAATCCGTACACAGTGAAATGTGCTATATTTGATGGTACAAATAAAACATTATTTAAAGATAGAAAAGAATTATCAGGATCATACTTAAAAATTGTAGAAGATGCCTTTTATTATATGAATTTATCTAATCATATATATTCGACTTTTGATGGCTTGCAAAGAATTGATAAAAAAGATTATCCAGATTTTTCAATCAGAGAAGCATTATTAAACGCTATCATTCATAGAGATTATTATTTTAATGGTAGCATATTATTATCAATATTTGATGATAGAATCGAAATTAATTCAACCGGAGGGTTAATAAATACTTTATCTTTAAAGGATGTATATAATGGTGTATCAGAATCACGAAATCCTAATTTTGCTGAAATCTTCCACAGATTAAATTATGTTGAAAATTATGGTACTGGAATAGGAAGAATAATAAATGAATATCATGATTCTAAGTTCAAACCAGTTATAGAATTATCAGAAAATGTTTTTAAAATTATATTACCAAATATAAATTATATTGAAAGTAATAAAAATGAATTTAATCATCTTTCTCAAGAAGAAATTCTTATGAAATACATTAAAGAAGAAACAAAAATAACTAGATTAGAAGTAGAAAAACTACTAAATATAGGAAATACTAGAGCTAAACAAATTATCAATAAATTATTAGAAAATGATTTTTTAATAAAAAAGGGTACAGGAAAAAATACATATTATATATTAAAATAGTATTATTGATTGTTTAGTATTAAATGATGCGAATGAAGATTATAGATATATCCTATACATTTTACAATGTAAAATCGTCACGATAATCATGTGGCGGTTATTTTTTATAATTGAGAGCGTGTTAAAGTAAAAAGACTTGGGTATCCTTACAAGCAAAAGTGTATTAATTTAAATGATTTTAAGAATAATGAACTTAACGTTAAGTGGCAAATATCTTTTGAATTCTTATGAATCGGAGCATTCATTCATTTTTTTCTTGCACTTTCTTCGTTTCTACTGTATGATAAGTGCAAAAAGGAGTTTGGGTATGGAAGTAAAAGAAAAACTCATCAAACAAATTACAGAAACAAAATATTTAAATGTAGAAAATACAGAACGTTATAGACCTATTATTCGCTTCTTTTTTGAAAAATATGAAAAAATGGAATATTGGTTATACAAAGAAGAAGTTTACAATGCTTTAAAAGATAGTCCTTATTTTATGGACTATACCTTAGAACTATGTGAACAAGATTTACTTAGACTTGTGGAATGGCAAAGTCTTACTCATATCCAAGATACTTCTAATGTAAATTCATTACAAGAATTTAAAAATAGAAGATATCGCTATTCTCTTACAGAATATGGTGTAGAAATTGAAAGAATGGTATTAAGATTAGAATCCTTAAAAGTAAAAACATCTTCTTTGGAACCAAAATTATTTGAAAAAATTAAACTTCATTTAGAAAAAATATTAACTTTAGAGAACCCAGCAGAAATAAATGAAACATTTGAAGAACTGAATCATTATTTTACAACCTTAAATGAATCCTACAAAGACTTTTTAAAAATATTTCACGAAGCCAAAACGGAAGAACTTATGAAAAGTGAATCTTTCATTGTATATAAAGATCAAGTTGTTAAATATTTAAAAGATTTTATCGGTGGATTTCAAATTAATACGATCAAAATTTTAGAAATTATTAAGACAATCCCGGAAGATTTTGAAGAAAAATTGATGAACCAACTAATCGAATATCAAAAAAGTATTCCTAATATGGAACCAGATTTTGATTATGATTATTTAAAAGAAATCAATTTGGGAAAATGGCGTAGTATTATGAAATGGTTTCAAGGAGAAAATGGAACTCCTTCTGAGAGTGTTCGTTTAAAACAAGTCATCAATGATATTATTCATAAAATCATGAAAAATGTTTCAGCTATACTAGAAATGCAGATGACTTCTTTACATCGTAAGGAAGATTACAAGCATATCATCACTCTTTTTAGTAACGTAAATACAATGCAAGAGGCTCATGCTTTAGGAAATGTAGTATTTGGAATTACAAAAGTAAAACACTATACAACCATAGAAAGAAAAACAGAAAATCCTGATTATTCTGTAATAGATTTAGAAAATATTAAAATTGAACTTGCAAGTCATAGTAGAAAAATAAGGGAAAAAGTAGAAAAACAACCTATTAAAGATAAAAGATTGGAAAAAGAAAGACAATTAAATGAAATTTTAAGTATTCGAAATCATGAAAAAGAAACATTAGAAAAATATATTCAAGATGGGGTTATTGAAATGAAGAAACTAAAAGGAATTTCTCGTTTTGAAAGAAGATTTATCCTTTCTTTACTAACACAAGGAATGAAAAAGAAAGGACAGTACATCTATAATGGAGAACATGGAATTTCCTATAAAGTCATCCAACAAAGTGATAATTGGATTGAACTATTAAGTGAAGATGGTTGTTTTACAATGCAAGATTTAAAAATTGTTTTCGGAGGTAAAAATGAATGATGGAATGGTAGATGAATTAGATTTATTATTAAATCAATTTTGGATTTTAAAGCAAGATAATGAAAAAAACTTTTATGCAGTTAGAAAAAAATTAAAAGAATTAAGAGAGTTTTCCAACATGAAATTAGGTTGTGATATTATCAGTAATAATAAATTAATTAAATTAGAAAAAATTCCTATTCAAGGGTTAGATACATTTCAGATAGAAGAATTTGATCATCCTTTAGATTATGTTTTATTCACAACTATTTTACTTTATTTAGAAGAAAAAGGAATTCAAGAACAATTTATCTTATCAAATTTAACAGAATATATTACAAATTTTTTAAGTACTATAGAAGGTAAACTGAAACCAGATTGGTTAAAATATAAAGATCGTAAAAGTTTACAAGATGTAACAGAATATTGTATAAAATTAGGTTTAATAAAAGAAATTGACCATACAAATGAGAGTTATGCAGATAATATTGAAGCAGAAGCCTTATATGAAAACACAGGCGTAAGTCATTATGTAATTCGTCAATTTAAGTTTGATGTTTTATCTTGTAACACTGCTGAAGACTTTTTAGAACTGGAAAAATTAGAACTAGATCCTATAAATTATAAAAGATATCAAACATATCGAGGACTTATGTTTTACCCAAATGTTGTTTTAGATGAAATGGACAAAGACACAGCCACTTATATGAAAAATATGCGTGGAAGAATTGCGGAAGATATAGAAAAATATATGGATGGTGATTTAATTTTATCTAAAAATATGTATGCAGTAAGTGTGAGTCCTAGTCAAGGGAAAGATGTATTTCCAAATTATCGAAAAGGCTTATCTGATTTAGCGCTTCTCGTAAACTCTTACTTAGAAGAATTTGAAGATTTCATAAAAGACGATAAATTATTACTGACTAAGGAAGAAACGGAAAAATTATTTCGAAGAATTCTAGAAGAAAATAAAGATTATTTTTCAAAAGAATATCGAGAAGGAAAATTTGAATATTTTATGGAAAGTGTAACTTCTTATATGCAAGCATACAGACTTTTAAAAATAGATTCAGAAGGAAACTTTTTGTTTTATCCTATTTGTTTTTTAATGAGTGGTTATTATAAAAAAGAAGAAAAACAAAAAGAAGTTGAATTATTTGAAATGTTATCATTAGATTTGGAGGATGACAATGGAACGTTATAAAATTAATCGAATTGGTTGTTTAAATTATTGGTTATATGATGAAGAAGAATTTTATTTTTGCGATGGAAAACTTCTTCTTCGTGGTTCAAATGGTTCTGGTAAAACAGTTACCATGGCCTCTTTTTTTCCAATTCTTTTTGATGGAAATCGAAGCCCTGAAAGATTAGATCCTTTTGGTGGAAGAGATAGAAAGATGGAAGACTATGTCATTCCAAGTGATTTTGAGGGAACCGAAAATACAAGTTATCTTTACATGGAATTTTATAATAAAGATTTAGAGGATTATATTACAATTGGAATTGGGCTTCGAGGAATTAAAAATAAGAATATTGAATTCTATGGTTTTGCTATTACAGATAATCGAAGAATTAATATTGATTTTGCTCTTTATAAAGATTCTTTAAGAAAAATTCCCCTTACAAAGAAAGAATTACAAAGTCAAATTGGTTCAGGTGGAAAATTTGTAACAAGTCAAAAAGATTACAAAAACATGGTGAATGAGTTATTATTTGGTTTTGAAAATGAAAGTTTATACACAGAATTAATTAATCTTTTAATGCAAGTTCGTTCTAACAAATTATCTAAAGATTTTAAACCAACAGAATTGGAAGATATCTTATCTAGTGTTCTAGAACCCATTAGTGAGAAAGATGTTTTAGTGATGTCTGATTCGATTGAAAATATGAATAAATATAAAGAAAAAATTGAAGAGTTAAAAGCAGAAAGTAACGCGATTGAACTTTTGAAAAAAGCTTTTTATCAATATAGTAATTCTATTTTGTATTTGAAATGTAAGCATTATTTAGATAGTTTTAAAAAATATGAAGAAACTTTGGAGTTTCAAAAAGACTTAAATACAAAAAAAGAAAATTTAGAAAAAGAACAAGTTGAAGAAGAACAGAAAAAACAAGAATTAGAATTATCTTATAAAGGTGTTTTATATGAATTAGAAAACTTAGATGCCAAAGATTTGGAAAAAATTATGGATGATATTTTAAAATTGGAAGAACAACTAAAAAGTTTAGAAAATAAAAAAGAAAAAAAAGAAACTTCTTATGAAATGAAAGAACAAAAATTATTAGAATATCGAAAAAATCAAAAAGTAAGTGAAGATTACATCGGACAACTAGAACAAACAATTGAAAAAGAGATGAAAGAATTAGATGTTCTTGTCGAGTCCTTATATTTTGATGGAGCCATTTTTTCCTTAGAAGAACTAAAAAAAGAAAAAGAAAATTTTCACTTTGATTTGTTCTTTAAGGAATTAGAAAAAGAAAAAGAACATTTAAGTGAGTTAAAAAGTCTTGTTTTAGAAAAAGAAAATCTTGAAAATAAGAAAAATGAAGAAGAAAATGCTTTAGAAATAGAAGAGCAGAAAAGAAAAAAGAAGGAATTAGAAAAAAGTAAAAAATCTAATGAATTATTAGAAGAATTAGAAAGAAAAAAAGAAGAAATAAATGCTTTAAAAAATCAAATATTCATCTTATCTTTAGAAGAAAAAGAAGAAATAGAAAAAATTTTTTATACTCTTTCGGAAGAAGTTCCATATAAAATTGAAGCATATTTATTAAAGAAATATCTAAGTCTTAAAGATACTTTGGAAGAATCTCATTTTCTTTTAATGCATCAAATGGAATTAGAAAATGGAAAACTTCAAAGTTTAACGAATGAAAAAGAAAGTATATCAAAATGTTTAGAAAATAAGTTAGAAGAAAAAGAGACCAAAGATTTTTTTGCAACTAAAAAAGAAGATACAAAATACTTCTATGAAGTGATTGAATTTCAAGAAAATGTTCCAAGTTTACTCAGAAAAAAAATAGAAAATGCTTTAAATAAAATGGGAATTCTTCACACTTTACTATGGAAAAATATGACAAACGAGTCTTTAGAAAGAAAAACTTTTGGGCATTTTAAAAAGAAAGAAGACTCTCTATTAAAATATTTTAAAATTATAGATAAAGATTTTGAAGAAATCGCGACAAATGTACTTGAGTCTATCAGTACGAAAGAATCTGAAATTGAAATTTTAGAAGATGGAAGTTATGCACATGGTTTAATTGTAGGTAATGTTTTAGAAGACTATGAATGTAAATATATTGGAGAAAATGTTCGTAACTTATTTATAGAAAAACAACTTCATAAACAAGATGAGAAAATAAAAGAAGTTGAAGATAAGATTCAAAAATTAAAAGAAGAAGAAAAAGAAATAGCAAATAGTTTAGAAAAATTAGAACAAGAAATTCCTCATTTTGATTTTACAAATTATTTAAATATTTGTAAGGATATTAAAACTTTAGATCAACAAATAGATTTTATTTGCAATATAGAAGAAGAAAAGAAATCTGTAATTTTAGAGGATTCTAGACTGATTCAAACCAAAAAAGAAGAAATAGAACTAAAAAAACATTATTATCGTGGCTCGTTAGAATCAAAATTTTTACAAGAAGTCATTGAAAATTATCAAGAAACAACAATGGAACTACAAACTTTACAAGGTTTATGGAAAGATATAATCCAAAGAAAAGAAGTATATCATTCTTTAGAAGAAACGATTGAAGATTTAGAGAATGGACTTACCGAAATAAAACTTGAATTAGAAGAAATAGATTTGGAATGTCAAGAAATTCATTTTAAGAAAAATGACTTAAATTCGCGAATGAATAGTCAAGAATTTGTGAATGTGAAAGAAAAAATTGAAGAATTAAAAAGAAAGAAACAACTTTTAGAAAATGAAAAGGAAACAAATTTAACTACTCTTGGAAAAATATCTACTTCTTTGGAAGTGACTTATGAAAAAATTACAGAAATAGAAGAAAAAAGAAAAGAAGAACAAAAAGTTTTAGATGCTAGAAAAGAAGTTTTATTAGAAGAATATGCTCTTTCTTATACAGATGAAGAAGAATCATTTGAAAATATTCCTAAGTGGTTTCGAAAATTTAAAACAAGATTTGAAAAAGAACCAAATTTAACAGAAGTAACAGATCGATTTAATGATTCTTTAAACAATTTAATGCCTAAATTACAAAATTATGCCGGAAGAAAAGTAAGTATTTTAAATTTTGAAGAAGAAAAGGAAATTGATAAAGAAATTAGAGAAATTTATGAAAATAAACGAAGAAGTGATTTAGTATTTCATTATAAAAATAAAGTCTTCAATTTATTAGAATTATCAGCGGAATTAAAAACAGAACTGGAAAGTATTAAAAATTTACTAAATGAAGAAGATCGAAAATTATTTGAAGATTTACTTATGAACAATATTGGTGATTCTATTCGTGAGAAAATAAGATCAAGTAAAGAATGGATTGCAGAAGTAAGAAAATTGATGGAATCTATGAATACATCAAGTGGATTAAGTTTTAGTATTCGTTGGAATGGGAAAACAAAATCGAATGAAGAGGAATTAGATACTTCAGAAATTGTAAATATTTTTAATCGAGATCCAGCATCTTTAAAAGATGAAGATTTAGCAAAAATTACGAAACATTTTAGAAGTCGAATTGCTGAGGAAGAAGAAAAAACTGAAGAAGGAGAAAGAAATTATTTAGAAATTATTCGAAATGTTTTAGACTATCGTGCTTGGTTTCAATTTGAGTTATTCTTTAAACGCCCAAATACGAATTTAAAAGAACTAACAAATAAAGAATTTAGTAAGTTTAGTGGAGGCGAAAAAGCCATCGCGATGTATATTCCACTATTTTCAGGCATTTATGCTAAATTTAATGGGGCACGACCAACCGCGCCAAAGGTAATTGCTTTAGATGAAGCATTTGCAGGAGTAGATGATGATAATATTCAAGATTGCTTCCGTATTTTAGGACATATGGATTTAGATTATGTTTTAACAAGTCAAATTTTATGGGGAGATTATAAAACAGTAAGTCACTTAGCCATTTATGAATTATTTCATCCTCAAAACTCTGATGTTGTAAGTTTAATTCGTTATAAATGGGATGGAACAAAAAGAACACTAATTGAAAGTGAAAAGGAGTATGAAGTTGTTTGAATTTAGACTATTTTAAAGATGAAAATTTAAAAATTTTATTTGAAGCATTAAAAGAAAAGTATTATAAAACATCAAAATTAACAGGTGTAATTAAAATATGTCCTCAAACAGAAGAAGAAACTCGGAAAATCGGTTTATTTTTAGGAAGAAGTCTAAAAAAAGGAGAAGAAAATATCATAAGAATCAAGGAAGTGGAAAAATCTTTGATTCAAAGTAAATTTCATGATTATAATCTTGGTGACATTTTAAACTTCTTATATGGATCTATTCTAACCAAACAAGAAATTCAAAAAGACTTATTAGAGAAAAAGGAAGAGGCTTATCAACAATTTATAAATACATTTCAAAATACTTTTCTTTTTCCTTGGCTTAAAAATCAATTAATGGAAAAAGAATTTCTACATAAAGTAAAGTTGTTATTAAATCGTAATTCTTCTTTACTTTATTACATTATAACTGCTCTTTTATCTTTGCCAGCTCATAAAAATACATATGAAAACTTAAGTATTTTTGCAAGTAAAATTACCAAGGATCCTCATTACTTCGATTTAGACACCTCTAATATGTCTTATTTATTATGGTTTTTATCTCAATATTTTCAAGTACATTATGAAAAAACAAGAGCAAGCGAGCTAGAACTTTTAAATCTTTCGGGTATTTATGTAGATAACTACTCTAATTTTGTTTTAACTTATCAATTTCATGGAGAAGAATATTTAGAAAATCTAAGTGAGCGAAAAGAAGTTGTGATTTTAAACTTAGATAATATTTTGAAATTAAACCATGTTTTTGCTAAAAATCAAAAAGTGATTATTTTGGAAAACCCATCTTTGTTATCAACCATTGTACCGTTAGATACCAAGTATGCTTATATTATAACGAGTGGAAACCCCAATATTGCGTTTTATAAACTTCTAGAAAAATTAGAAAATCATACATTCTATTATAATGGTGATTTCGATCCAGAAGGATTATTAATTGCAGATAAATTAAAAAAGAAATATCCTTCTTTAAATTTAATTGGATATGAAGTTGATTTATTTCTAAAAGCAAAATCAGAAAAAATTTTAAGAGAATCTAGATTAAAAAAATTAGAGAAAGTAAGAGAAAAAGATTTACAAAAAATAAAGAAACTTATTTTGGAAACAAAAAGAAGTGGTTATCAAGAAAAAATTATGGAAGATTTAAAAAATATTATATCTCATCTTTAAGGAGCTATCGAGAAATTAGAAAATTAATTTCTTGACAGTTTCTTTTTTATGCATTAAAAAATCCTTTCTATGATTTCAAATCAATTAGTACTAAATTCATTTACTATTTCCTAATAAAATATTTCATCAATTTACTAATACATGGTATAATAAATAATCAAATAAAGGAGAATTTACAATGAAAAAATTAATGGATATAAAAGGATTCTGGAATATGTCGGATAATTGGGAATTAAACGATCAAGATATGTGGGAAGGAAATATTCTTCTTGAAGATGATGGATGGTTTGAAGGTATCGTAACAGAGCCTTATAGTTCCTATCAAAAAGATCAATTTGTATTTGGTATTTATTATCCTACAAAAATTATTGAACTATTTAAGATTGTTCCAACTCATATAGGAAAACTTCTTGTTTTTCGTGGCATTAGAGATGCAAAAGGTTATGATGGATATTTTAAACCAATTTTATTTGGAACAGCACCTTATGGTAGAACTCATATCATCACTCAATATAGAGAAAATATAGAAACAGAAATTCAAAATGTAGAAGATAAAATTGAAAAATATAAAAATAATTTAATGGATGAAGCAGATAAAAAGTTTTATGAAAATATAATTAGTACGAAAATAAATATGAAAGAAACCATACTTAGAAAATATCAAAAAAGAAAACTTTAAAAAAGTATTATATCAGTATCTTACTAATACTGGTTTTTATTTACTTTTTCATATATAAAATAAAAAAAATCGTATAAGATGTTCGTATGAGTCCTAGAAAGATAAAAAAGCTTTAATTTAATGATAAAAATTAAATTGAGGTAAGAAAAATGAACTTAGAAGAATTAAGAAACGAAAAAGGACTAACGAAAGCAAAAGTAGCAGAAGAACTAAAAGTACATGAAACAACATATGGAAAATGGGAAAATGAAAAAGAAACAATACCAACAGAAAGATTAATAACATTATCAGAATATTATGAAGTAAGTATAGATTATATAGTAGGATTAAGTAACAATAAATATGTAGATAGAATAAAAGAAGAAGAGGAAGAATTAGAAATAAAAGGAGAAACCCAAAAAGAGAAATTAAAAAGAAAAAGTAAAGAAAGAATAAAAGAAATAAGAAAAGAACAAAAAGAAAGTCTAAGAGAATTTGCCAAAGAATTAAACACAACATGTTCAACAATACATGGATATGAAACAGGAAAGACATTAATATTAGGTTCATTTTTAATAGAAATCAGTAAAAAATATAACTATTCGATAGATTGGATATTAGGAAGGTCAGATAAAAAATATAGGAAGTAGGAGAAATGGATAACAAAGAAATAGGAAAGTTCATAAAGAAATTAAGAATAGAAAAAGGATATAGTCAAGAAGAATTAGCTAAAAAAGTATATGTAACAAGACAAGCAGTATCCCAATGGGAAAGAGGAAGAACAACACCAGACTATGCAACAATAATAGAACTATCGAAAACATTTAAAATAGAAATAGCAGATATCTATGCCGGGAAAATAGTCAAAAAAGAAGAAAAAGATAAAATCTATGGAAAAGTAATAGAACATATTGAAAAGAAAGGAAAAAGAAGATTTAAAACATTAATAACCATAATAGTAATATTAGCAGTAATATTCTTAGGATACTATTTTATAAATAGTTATAAATCATTAAAAGTATATTCCTTATCGTATGAACAAAAAGGTTTTGAAGCAAATGGATTATTAATAATATCAAAAAAAGATAGCTATTTAAAATTTGATGTATATGATTTAGAAGTAAAAAGTTTAAAATTATATATAAAAGAGAAAAATGAAGAAAAAGAAATAGCATCAAATGATGATAATTTTATTTATTTACAACAACGAAATGGGTATGATGAATATCTAACATATAATAATATAGATCAAAAAATAAATAATCTATATATAAGAATAGAATTAAAAAATAATGAAGTGTATGATGAAAAATTAACCACAATAAAACAATTTGAAAATGATAATTTATTATTTTATATAAAGCAAGAAATTGTAAATGGAGAAAATGATATAGATGCAGCAACATACGAAATACCAAGTAAAATCAGAAAAGAATTTAAATATAAAGATGGAGTATATTCATTAGAAAAACAAGAAAAAGACAAAAAAATTAATATTTATTATTCAAAAGAAAATAATACATTAACAATTACAGAAAAAATTAAAAATATAGAAAAAAATTATAATTATAATATAGAATTTAAAAATTTATATTATATAGAAATAGAAAATAACAATAAAGAATTAAAAAAAATTGAAGTCAATATAAATGAAGTTCAAGAACCAGAGAAAAAAGAAATAGTTGATTATTTTATAAAAAATTATAAAGAAGTATATTTAGATGAGAAAGAGTAAAAAATTCTTTCTTTTTTAAACAAAACTTTCTCCTGACATAAAGGGAGGAAAGTAATACTTTCTAGGCAAAAATTTAATCTCGTGTTATAGTTGTCTCGAGGTGAAGTAAATGAAAAAAGTAAGCATTGTTATAGCAATAATGCTCATGGGGTTTCTAGGAGTGATAACACAACAAGTAAATGCAGAAGAAATATATTATGAGAATGAGAAAGGAGTAGTATTTACTAAAGAACAATATGATTTCTTCACAGCAGCATATTATGATGGATTTCAAAAAATTATGTCTCAAAAAGAATTTGATTATTTTAAACCAGAAGAAATGAAAAAAGAATTAGTAGAATCTAAAGTATATGAAGAATATATAAATCCAATGGGAACAGAAGTATCATCATCAGCTAAAAGATTAAAAATATCTAAAATAAGTGCAACAAGTAATGTAAAAGTTACATTATATCTTGAATGGCTTGGAACTCCAACAGTTCGAAGTTATGATTTAATGGGAGCCTATTTAAGTGGAACAAGTATAATAGGCACACCAAGTACTTTAATAGGATACAGTGGAGGAAGTTATTATTCTAATGAAATTCAATCATCAAGTGCTGGATTCGGTGTTTCATTAAAATTACCAGATTCAGGCTCAAATATTAAAATATCTCAAACATATACAGTAAATTATGGTGGAAGAGTCTATGGAAGTTATCAACATGCAATGAACAATGTAAGTTTATCAACAAGTAAAAATTATACAATCGGATATGCCGGATTTGGACATGTATTTATATTTAACTTCGGAGCAGGAAATAATTATGATGGATTCTCAGGAGTAGACATCGACGTATAAAAAAAGTAAAAACTTCTAAAGGAGAAGATTCCTAACCAATTAGGAATTTTCTCACCACATCAAAGAAAAAGCCTTTTTTTATGCAATCAAAAGAATAGAGAGGGAAAAAATGGAAAGAGAAAAGCGAGAAAAAAGATTTGTTTTCTTATCTTTGAAAGAAAATAATTTAAAAGCCATCAAAGAGAAAATAAATCAAAATACTAAAAATATATCTTTTTTCAAAGATAATTAAAAAAAGAATAAAAGGAGACGTAGTAAATTGAAAAATGAAGTAGAAAAAAATCAAAAAGAAAAACAAGAAGTAAGAAGTGGAATGTATTCCAAAACAATCAAAGAAACAACCAAAATACCAATTTCTAAAAAAGCAGAAGGAATTTATACAATAAGTTTTTATGTAAAAAATAACAAACCAATCGAAGTAGGAGTATATGAAAAAGAAACATTAATTTCTGAGAATATAGAAACAATCGAAAAAAATGAAGAATATAAAAGATATTTCTTAACATTCTATATGGAGAAAGCATGTTATTTAAAAATAGAACCAAAAGAAAAAGGCAAAATATACATAGATGATATTCAAATAGAAGAAGGAGAAATAGCCAACTACTATAATTATATAAGAAATTCAAACTTTAAAGAGAAATTAAAATATTGGGAAAGTAGTAACACAGGAGAAATAATAAAAGAAAAAGGAAATAAAATATTAAAAATAATAGGTCAAAAAGAACCACAGAGTTTAAAACAAAGAATACCAGTAAAAGGGAAGAAAAAAGATACCTATTACTTATCATTTTGGTATAAAAGTGAAAGTTCAATTCCCATTCAAACCATCTCATTAGAATTTCAATATAAGAAAAAAAGAAAAGAAAACAAAATAAAATATAGTTTACATACTAAAGCAAATGAATGGCAAGAATTTAAAAAGAATATCACAGCAAAAGAAGAATATGAAGGAATCATATTAGAAATAGAAACGAAAGAAACAAATAAAAATTTATATGTAACCAACTTTTTATTAATCAAAGAAGAAGATATAGAAAGTAAAAAAATAACATTAAAAACAATATTAAATAACTTACCAAAAGAAAAGTTAGAATTAGAACAAGAAAAAGACATGGTAATATTAAAAACAAATAAAGGAATAATAACCATAAAATATGATAAAAATAATCGAATAGAAGAAATAGAAACAGAAGATAGAAATTATATATTCTTGTATAACAAATTTGAACAAATAGTAAAAATAGCATCAGAGAAAGAGACATATTATATAGAATATAAAAAAGAGAAAACACATATAAGAAAAGAATCAAACAATCAAAAAGAATCTTATATGATAATGAAAAACGCTTGGGAAGAATTTATTATAAATGAACTATTACTGAAAACTCCTACTAAAGTGAAGTCTTGATTTTCTTCCCAAGAATATAAAAAAGACAGCTTTGTCTTTTTTAATGAATTGATTTTTAAAAAGGATTATATTAAAATGATTATAAGAAAAGAAGTGACTAAAATGAGAGATAAAAACATAACCATTGAATATTTAAAAAATACTCCTGAAAACTTATATTTAGATAGAAAAAGAGCCAAAATATCTTTACAAGATTTAGCAAATGAAATTGCTTCTTTTGCAAACGCCAATGGAGGAGATGTTGTTGTAGGAATTACTGATGATGGAATTATTGAAGGATTTAATTCTTGTGGAATAAAAAAATTAAATGAATGCCAAAAAACTATAACAAATTATTTAAACCCATCTCCTGTATATGAATGTGAAGTAATAGAAGTTAAAAATGCTCAAAATGAAGAAGATCATATTTTATTATTTCATATAGAACCAGCTATGAATTATATTGTAAGAAATAATAAAGATGAGGTTTATTGTAGACAAGGAGATTCCTCAATTAAGTTAACTTCAGATCAAATAAAAAGTTTAGAATATGATCGGAAAGAAAGGGATTTTGAAGCTGAAATTTTAATGGATTCTTCTATAGAAGATATAGATACAGAAATGGTCGAATTATATAAACAAAGATTAGAAACAAATTTATCAAATGAGGAAGTATTAAAAGCCAGAGGTTTTTTAAGAGAAAATCATTTAACCAAAGCAGGAATGCTATTATTCGGAAAAAATCCCACAATATATTTACCAAGTGCCAGAGTAAGAGTATTAAAATTTGAAGGAAATGACTTTCAAGTGGGAACAGAAATGAATATTGTGAAAGATCGTGCCTTTGATGCTTGTCTTTATAAAACAATAGAACAAGCTAAGGAATTTATAAGTTCTCAATTAAGAGAATTTACTCATTTAAATCCTAATGGAATATTTGAAACTGTTCCAGAATATCCTGAATTTGCTTGGTATGAAGGATTAGTAAATGCTGTTACTCATCGAGATTACAGTAATAATGGAGAACATATTACAATAAAAATATATGATGATCGTTTAGAAATCAATAGTCCCGGAAAACTTGGCGGATTTGTTACTCTTGAAACAATGAAAACAAAAAGATATTCTAGAAATCCTCAAATAGCTAGAGTTTTAACAGAGTTAGGAATTGTAAGAGAATTAAATGAAGGCGTAAAAAGAATTTATGGTGAAATGCAAAAATTTTTCTTAAAAGAACCAACTTATAAAGAGCCGGATAGAAATTCTGTTTTATTAATATTAGAAAATAATATTATTATGCGAGGAAAAAGAAAAATAGAAAATATGTTAAAAAATGACTTGATTCAAAATACTTGGAAAGAGTTAAATGAATTAGAAAGAGAAATATTAACTTTAATTTATGATAAAGGGGATGTAACTTCCGATGAAGTATCTAAACAAATAAATAGAAGTAAACCAACTACTGTAAAACTTTTAAATAATTTAATAAATTTAAATTTAATAAAATGGGTAGGAACTTCAAAAACAGATCCTCATGGTAAATATAGTATAAAATAGTACTATTAAATACTATTAAGTACTGTTAAATACTATTAAGTACTGTTAAATACTATTAAATACTATTAAGTACTATCAATACTATTAACAATAGGGAATAAACCCTATTTTTTTATAAAATTTTTAGTTCTTTCATAAAAAAAATCGTATAAGATGTTCGTATGAGTCCTAGAAAGATAAAAAAGCTTTAATTTAATGATAAAAATTAAATTGAGGTAAGAAAAATGAACTTAGAAGAATTAAGAAACGAAAAAGGACTAACGAAAGCAAAAGTAGCAGAAGAACTAAAAGTACATGAAACAACATATGGAAAATGGGAAAATGAAAAAGAAACAATACCAACAGAAAGATTAATAACATTATCAGAATATTATGAAGTAAGTATAGATTATATAGTAGGATTAAGTAACAATAAATATGTAGATAGAATAAAAGAAGAAGAGGAAGAATTAGAAATAAAAGGAGAAACCCAAAAAGAGAAATTAAAAAGAAAAAGTAAAGAAAGAATAAAAGAAATAAGAAAAGAACAAAAAGAAAGTCTAAGAGAATTTGCCAAAGAATTAAACACAACATGTTCAACAATACATGGATATGAAACAGGAAAGACATTAATATTAGGTTCATTTTTAATAGAAATCAGTAAAAAATATAACTATTCGATAGATTGGATATTAGGAAGGTCAGATAAAAAATATAGGAAGTAGGAGAAATGGATAACAAAGAAATAGGAAAGTTCATAAAGAAATTAAGAATAGAAAAAGGATATAGTCAAGAAGAATTAGCTAAAAAAGTATATGTAACAAGACAAGCAGTATCCCAATGGGAAAGAGGAAGAACAACACCAGACTATGCAACAATAATAGAACTATCGAAAACATTTAAAATAGAAATAGCAGATATCTATGCCGGGAAAATAGTCAAAAAAGAAGAAAAAGATAAAATCTATGGAAAAGTAATAGAACATATTGAAAAGAAAGGAAAAAGAAGATTTAAAACATTAATAACCATAATAGTAATATTAGCAGTAATATTCTTAGGATACTATTTTATAAATAGTTATAAATCATTAAAAGTATATTCCTTATCGTATGAACAAAAAGGTTTTGAAGCAAATGGATTATTAATAATATCAAAAAAAGATAGCTATTTAAAATTTGATGTATATGATTTAGAAGTAAAAAGTTTAAAATTATATATAAAAGAGAAAAATGAAGAAAAAGAAATAGCATCAAATGATGATAATTTTATTTATTTACAACAACGAAATGGGTATGATGAATATCTAACATATAATAATATAGATCAAAAAATAAATAATCTATATATAAGAATAGAATTAAAAAATAATGAAGTGTATGATGAAAAATTAACCACAATAAAACAATTTGAAAATGATAATTTATTATTTTATATAAAGCAAGAAATTGTAAATGGAGAAAATGATATAGATGCAGCAACATACGAAATACCAAGTAAAATCAGAAAAGAATTTAAATATAAAGATGGAGTATATTCATTAGAAAAACAAGAAAAAGACAAAAAAATTAATATTTATTATTCAAAAGAAAATAATACATTAACAATTACAGAAAAAATTAAAAATATAGAAAAAAATTATAATTATAATATAGAATTTAAAAATTTATATTATATAGAAATAGAAAATAACAATAAAGAATTAAAAAAAATTGAAGTCAATATAAATGAAGTTCAAGAACCAGAGAAAAAAGAAATAGTTGATTATTTTATAAAAAATTATAAAGAAGTATATTTAGATGAGAAAGAGTAAAAAATTCTTTCTTTTTTAAACAAAACTTTCTCCTGACATAAAGGGAGGAAAGTAATACTTTCTAGGCAAAAATTTAATCTCGTGTTATAGTTGTCTCGAGGTGAAGTAAATGAAAAAAGTAAGCATTGTTATAGCAATAATGCTCATGGGGTTTCTAGGAGTGATAACACAACAAGTAAATGCAGAAGAAATATATTATGAGAATGAGAAAGGAGTAGTATTTACTAAAGAACAATATGATTTCTTCACAGCAGCATATTATGATGGATTTCAAAAAATTATGTCTCAAAAAGAATTTGATTATTTTAAACCAGAAGAAATGAAAAAAGAATTAGTAGAATCTAAAGTATATGAAGAATATATAAATCCAATGGGAACAGAAGTATCATCATCAGCTAAAAGATTAAAAATATCTAAAATAAGTGCAACAAGTAATGTAAAAGTTACATTATATCTTGAATGGCTTGGAACTCCAACAGTTCGAAGTTATGATTTAATGGGAGCCTATTTAAGTGGAACAAGTATAATAGGCACACCAAGTACTTTAATAGGATACAGTGGAGGAAGTTATTATTCTAATGAAATTCAATCATCAAGTGCTGGATTCGGTGTTTCATTAAAATTACCAGATTCAGGCTCAAATATTAAAATATCTCAAACATATACAGTAAATTATGGTGGAAGAGTCTATGGAAGTTATCAACATGCAATGAACAATGTAAGTTTATCAACAAGTAAAAATTATACAATCGGATATGCCGGATTTGGACATGTATTTATATTTAACTTCGGAGCAGGAAATAATTATGATGGATTCTCAGGAGTAGACATCGACGTATAAAAAAAGTAAAAACTTCTAAAGGAGAAGATTCCTAACCAATTAGGAATTTTCTCACCACATCAAAGAAAAAGCCTTTTTTTATGCAATCAAAAGAATAGAGAGGGAAAAAATGGAAAGAGAAAAGCGAGAAAAAAGATTTGTTTTCTTATCTTTGAAAGAAAATAATTTAAAAGCCATCAAAGAGAAAATAAATCAAAATACTAAAAATATATCTTTTTTCAAAGATAATTAAAAAAAGAATAAAAGGAGACGTAGTAAATTGAAAAATGAAGTAGAAAAAAATCAAAAAGAAAAACAAGAAGTAAGAAGTGGAATGTATTCCAAAACAATCAAAGAAACAACCAAAATACCAATTTCTAAAAAAGCAGAAGGAATTTATACAATAAGTTTTTATGTAAAAAATAACAAACCAATCGAAGTAGGAGTATATGAAAAAGAAACATTAATTTCTGAGAATATAGAAACAATCGAAAAAAATGAAGAATATAAAAGATATTTCTTAACATTCTATATGGAGAAAGCATGTTATTTAAAAATAGAACCAAAAGAAAAAGGCAAAATATACATAGATGATATTCAAATAGAAGAAGGAGAAATAGCCAACTACTATAATTATATAAGAAATTCAAACTTTAAAGAGAAATTAAAATATTGGGAAAGTAGTAACACAGGAGAAATAATAAAAGAAAAAGGAAATAAAATATTAAAAATAATAGGTCAAAAAGAACCACAGAGTTTAAAACAAAGAATACCAGTAAAAGGGAAGAAAAAAGATACCTATTACTTATCATTTTGGTATAAAAGTGAAAGTTCAATTCCCATTCAAACCATCTCATTAGAATTTCAATATAAGAAAAAAAGAAAAGAAAACAAAATAAAATATAGTTTACATACTAAAGCAAATGAATGGCAAGAATTTAAAAAGAATATCACAGCAAAAGAAGAATATGAAGGAATCATATTAGAAATAGAAACGAAAGAAACAAATAAAAATTTATATGTAACCAACTTTTTATTAATCAAAGAAGAAGATATAGAAAGTAAAAAAATAACATTAAAAACAATATTAAATAACTTACCAAAAGAAAAGTTAGAATTAGAACAAGAAAAAGACATGGTAATATTAAAAACAAATAAAGGAATAATAACCATAAAATATGATAAAAATAATCGAATAGAAGAAATAGAAACAGAAGATAGAAATTATATATTCTTGTATAACAAATTTGAACAAATAGTAAAAATAGCATCAGAGAAAGAGACATATTATATAGAATATAAAAAAGAGAAAACACATATAAGAAAAGAATCAAACAATCAAAAAGAATCTTATATGATAATGAAAAACGCTTGGGAAGAATTTATTATAAATGAACTATTACTGAAAACTCCTACTAAAGTGAAGTCTTGATTTTCTTCCCAAGAACCAAATTTTTAATTTGTCACAAAGTTTACAGCATAAAATAAAAAAATAATAAATTTAATAAAAAAATATAAAAAACCACTTGAATTTAAAAAATGATTTTGTTATATTTTTAACATAGAGAGGAGATAAAAAATATATGGAAAAGAAAAATATGGTATTGTTAACAGTAATAGCAGTAGCCACCTTATTAGTGGCCGTGGTAGGAGCCACCTTTGCCTATTTTACAGCTACAACTAAAACAAGTGGTGAAGGAAGTTCAGCAGAGGTAACTACAAGTAAATTAGATGGAGCAACATTAAAATTTGAAAATACAGGTGAAGTGTTAAATATGTTACAATATCCAGGAGGACTAGGAATCTATGGAGCAACAGCAACCATCGAAAAGCAACAAACATTGGATGCCAACAATTATAAGACATCATTTGATTTACAAATCAAGTATAAAAATGAAACTGGAACAGATCTTGAATGGGAGCTATGGGTACTAAAAAAGAAAATAAGTGATTTAAGTATAGCTGAAGAAGGATTTGATAGTATTACAACATGTGAAAGAAAAGAACAAGTAGTTGGTGGAAATACATATTATTGGTATGCAGATGTAGAAGATGAAGGAACAGACTATCAAAGTCAAGAACAATGTGATGCAGAAGCTATAAAAAGTGCTGTAAAAGGTGAAAGCGGAGAACTAATAGCCTATGGAACATTCCCAACAGGAAAAGAAGGAGAACAAACAATCACCAAATCATCAACAGATAAAGATGAAAGCGGAATAAAATATAATGAACAAGAAGAAAGTCAACAAGACGAAGACAAAAAGAAAATAAAAGCTAATCAATTAGGAAATAGAACACTAGATACAAGAGAAGGTGAAAGTTCAAAAGTATATTATTTGGTAGTGAAGTATCCAAATAAAAATGATGATCAAGCATCAACTGATCAAGGAAGACAAATAACAGTAAAACTAGAAGTGGCCGGAGATCCAGTATCAGTAGCATGTACAGATCAAGATTGTGCACAACCGGAGTTAAGCACAGCCGAATAAAAAAAGAGAAGAGGAGGTAGAGCCCCTTTCCTTTTTTTATGAAAGAATAAGAATAATATTATTTTTGTCATTAAAAATTTAGAAAACAGATTTATTATAATCTTTTTACAAAAAATTTTGAACTTACCAGTTCAAAATTTTTTTATACTAAACTGTAAGTTTTAATTAAAAAAATAGTATTGTTTTAACCAATAATCAAATTTTAATATAAAAAAATTGATCTAGCTCAACTTATAATGAATGTCTTTTATATTACACAATAATAAAAATAATTTTAAAAATGATATCTTAGTACTGGCCGTGGTAGGAGCCACCTTTGCCTATTTTACAGCTACAACTGCAACTGAAGGAACAGGAAATACAGCAACAGTAAAAACAACAGATCTAAAAGGAGCAAAATTAACATTTACAAATGCAACTGAAGTATTAAATATGCTAGATTATCCAGGAGGACTAGGAATCTATGGAGCAACTGCTAAAATAGAAAAAGAAGAGGCAGGATCTGATACAAATAATTATAAAGCAACATTTGATCTAGAGATTACTTATACCAATCAAACAGGAACAGATCTCGAATGGGAATTATGGATGATGCCAAAAGAAATAAAAGATTTAGATTTTGAAGAACATGGAGGCATAGAAGCAGTAACAACATGTGAAAGAAAATCTGAATCAGTTGAAGGAAATACATACTTTTGGTATGCTGACAAAGATGACCATGGAACATATACTGAGCAAGATAGATGCGATGCAAAAGCAATTCAAGAAGCTGTAAAAAGTAACGAAGGACAATTAATAGCTTACGGAAAACTACCAAGTAAATCATTAGAACAAGATCAAAAGATTACTAAATCAACAACTAAAGAAGATGGCGATGGAGCAATACAATATGAAGAAACTGAAGAAACTCTTCAAAGTGATCCATTAAAAGAACAAAAAGTAGCCATTAAAGCTAATCAATTAGGTGAAAGAGAATTAAGTACAAAAGAAGAGTTAAGTTCAAAAGTATACTATTTAGTAGTAAAATATCCAAATGAAAATAGTAATCAATCAAGTGATGATGCAGGCAAAGATATAAAAGTAAACCTAAACGTAGCAGAAGGATCAAAATTCGTAGTAGATCAAGCCGAATAAAAAAAGAGAAGAGGAGGTAGAGCCCCTTTCCTTTTGAAAAAAAATTTTTAGGATATTTAAAAAATAGAAGGGAATCAACTATATGAAAAAATACAGTTCCTATTATAAAAAGAGAAAAGAAAAGAATAATAAAATAATGAAAGGTTTCTTCTTGTTTCTAAAAATGTTTTATGTTATACTTTTATATAAGAGAATATATAGAATAGGAGTTGGTAAATTATGGATGAAAATCAAAATAAAGATTTACTCAACGAACAAATAGAAGATTATGAGGAACAATATCAAGAATTATTAGAAGAAGAAAAAGAAAAAAATAAAAGAAAAACATTCCTAATACTATTAATATTATTTCTATTTCTACTAGTAGGAGTAGGAGGCGCTACATTCACTTATGTAAGAATGTATGAAGCAAGTGGAAATATTCATGGTGGGGGATCATGTAACTTAAATTGTGATACGGATGGGGATGGACATTGCGATTTAAACTGCGATATTAATGGAGATAACATTCCTGATATCAATATTGATGTAACCGGGGATGGAAAAGCAAATGTTAATATTGATACAAATGGCGATAATAAACCAGATATGAATGTGGATTATGAAGGAAATCAAAAATCTACTTTCAATCGTGATATGGATGGCGATGGAATCCCTGATACCAATTTAACAAACCAGGACACTGATGGGGACGGCAAGTGTGATTTAAATTGTGACACGAATAATGATGGACATCCAGATACAAACTTAGATATGGATGGCGATGGAAAAGTAGATTTAAATGAAGATTTAGATCATGATGGCACTCCAGACATCAACGAAGATACTGATAAAGATGGTAAACGGGATTTAAATGTTGATACCGATGGCGATAAAAAATGCGATGTCAATTGTGATACCAATAAAGATGGACTACCAGACACCAATGTTGACTGGGGTGGAAACGAAAAACCAACATTTAATAAAGATACTGATGGAGATGGCACTCCAGATGAAAACTTAATGAATCAAGATACCGATAATGATGGTACATGTGATTTGAATTGTGATACCAACAAAGATGGTCGACCAGATACCAATGTAGATTTAGATGGCGATGGTATTCCAGATGTTAATAAAGATACCGATAAAGATGGCAAACCAGACGTCGATTTAGATATGGATAAAAACGGTAAACCAGATGTCAATAAAGACTTAGATCATGATGGCACTCCAGATCGTAACTTTACGAATCAAGATACCGATGGCGATGGCAAATGTGATTTAAACTGTGATACGAATGGGGATGGTTTTCCTGATACCAATATTGATATTGATGGGGACGGCAAACCAGATTTGAATACGGATACCAATGATGATGGTAAATGTGACTTAAACTGTGATATTAATAATGATGGCAAACCAGATAAATCTATAGATTCTAATAAAGATGGATTATGTGATAGAAACTGTAATAAAAATAATTCTAATGTTGATCAAGATACCAATGGAGACGGGGTATGTGATTTAAACTGTGATACCAATAAAGATGGACTTCCTGATTACAACACAGATTATGAAGGAGATAGAACCCCACACTTTAATGTCGATACAAACAAAGATGGTAAACCAGACCAAAACTTAACTGATCAAGATTTAGATGGTGATGGTAAATGTGACATAAACTGTGATACAAATAAAGATGGTTGGCCTGACACAGATACAGATTTCGATGGAGACAAAAAATGTGATGTCAATTGCGATACTGATAAAGATGGACAACCGGATTTAAATGTGGATACCGATGGCGATGGCAACCCTGATGTCAATGTCGATACGAACGATGATAACATACCAGATGTGAATAAAGATACAGATGGCGATGGAATTCCTGATACAGATTTAGATTATAAAGGAAATAAAGAACCAACCTTTAATCAAGATACAAATGGAGATGGACAACCGGATCGAAATTTAACCGATCAAGATACAGATGGTGATGGTAAATGCGATTTAAACTGTGATAATGATGGTGATGGAGCACCTGATACAAATGTAGATATTAATGGCGATGGCAATCCTGATGTCAATAAAGACCCCGATAAAGATGGCAAACCTGACACCGATATTGATGTCAATGGTGATGGCAATCCTGATATCAACAAAGATACGGATGGCGATGGAATACCTGATGAAAACTTAGTAGATCAAGATACAGACAATGATGGTAAATGTGATTTAAACTGTGATACAAATAAAGATGGCTTCCCTGATACTAACATCGATGTTGATGGCGACAAAGATCCTGATTTAAATGAAGATACAAATAAGGATGGAACTCCAGATAAAAATATTGATACCAATGGCGATGGTGTATGTGATAAAAAATGTGATAGAACAGATGGTGGATCTTTAGATGTATCTACGGATGAATCATTAATTCTTTATGTTACTTATAAACAAGATGTCAAAGCCTTAGATATTACTCCTGGTTGGAAATCTACGCAAAAGTTATCTATTAATAACCGTAGCAATGAAACGTTACCATATAGTATTAAATTCACTGAAGTATATAACGATTTTAATCCTACCAGTGAATTTGTATATAGATTAAAAAGAAATGGTGTAGTAGTAAAAAGTGAAACGGTTGCCCCAACAAAAGAAGAATACATAATCAAAACTTTATTAATTCCTGCAAATACCACTTATGAATATGAAATTGAATACGAATTTAAAGAAACCGGCTATAATCAAGACTATCAAATGGGCAAGAATTTTAGAGCGAAAATAGAAGTAGAAGCAAATTAATGCTTCTTTTTTTTGGTAGTATTTGCCATTATAAAAAAAATCAAAATAAAAATACTATAAATAGGTGAAGACAATGAAAAAATATCTTATTCTATTAGGAATCATAGAAGTCTCTTTAATGCTTCTATCAATAAAACCAACGTATGGATTGGTCGAAAAAGAAAGCCTTTCTTTTCCTATGAATAGTAATGTATTTTTTGAAAAAATATTAACGAATGAAATAGATTTTAATATAAAAAAAATATGTGCAAATGAATATTGTGATTATATAAAATCTCCTCAAAAAGAAAAAGCAATCTACTTATTTAAAAAAGATTACCAAAAATATTTAGAAACCAAAACAACCAAAGAAGAAGCCTTATCCACAATTTTAAAAGGCTTTGCTATCACAAAAGTAGAATGATTTAAGAAAGATAACTTCCTTGATAAAGATTTCTTTTTTTCATTTCTTTATCAATGTCATTTAAAACAACAAATTTCTTTAAAAGCCACTCCGGAGCAATTAAATCTTCTTTCTTAGGATCTCCTGTTATTCGGTGAATCACAATATTAGGACGTAAATAAGCAAGTTGTTCACATACAATATCAATATATTCTTCTTTGGTTAAAATAGAAAAAGGTTTTTTCTCATATAGAAGAGCCAAAGGAGTATTTTTTAAAACATGAAGCATATGAATTTTAATTCCGTCAATTGGAAGAGTATTAAGTAACTTTACAGTTTCAATCATCATCTCTTTTGTTTCGTAAGGAAGTCCATTAATAATATGAACAACTACAGAAATTCCTCGGCGATGAAGCTCTTCTACACATTCAATAAAATTTTCTAAAGTATGACCCCGATGAATAAATTCTAAAGTTTTTTTATGAATCGACTGTAACCCTAATTCTACAGTTAAAAACGTACGATGACTTAAATCTTCTAAATAATCCATAACTTCTAAAGAAATTGCATCACTTCGTGTAGCAATACTTAAACCTACTACATTCGGAAAAGTTAAAACAGTTTCAAATTTTTCTTTTAACACATCTAAAGGAGCATAGGTATTCGTTCCTACTTGAAAATAGGTAATAATATCACTATGAGGCCATTTCTGTTCCATCATTTTTCTTCCTTTTTCAAATTGAGTTCTTAAATCATCTTCTTTATCTCCAGCAAAATCCCCACTTTGATGAGAGCAAAAAATACAACCACTCCCATTTTGATAATTAGGACAACGAAATCCACCATTCAAAGACACTTTAAAAACTTTTTTGCCAAACTTTGCATGATAGAAATCATTTAAAGTATAATATCTTTTTTGCGAAAACATAAAATACCTTCTTTCATCAAGTATTATAAGAAAAAGCACGAAAAAAGACAAGAAAAAGTAAAAAAGACCTATTAGAAAAAGAAAATTCATGATATAATTTTTTAAGATAAAAGGGGTGGAAGCCATGAATGGAATGGATGCTCACTTTAAAGTGGATTATAACAAAGCCAAAAGTAAACCAGAAACAGTATTTCAGGGGTCTTCTTATCGAATTACTGTATTAACACCAAGATTAGTACGATTAGAATATCAAAAAGAAGGCATATTTTTTGATGATTTAACAGAACAAGTTCAAAATCGAGATTTTCCAATCCCAGAATTTAAAGTAGTTCAGGATGATAAATATTTAGAAATTACAACAGAATACTTCTTATTAAAATATCAAAAAGAAAAACCTTTTGAATCTTTAAATATAGAAATATTTTTACAAAATACAGATAAATCTTGGTATATGAAAAATAAAGAAGTAAGAAATTTTAAAACTTCTGGAACAGGAATAAATTTAGATAAACCAGATTACCAAAAAGGATTATATTCTGTTGATGGATTTGTATCTTTAGATGATAGTAAATCTATGATTGTAAATCAAGATGGCTTTTTAATTCCTAATACTACCCCAAGAATAGATATGTATGTCTTTATGTATCGAAGAGATTTTGGCCTTTGCTTAAAAGATTATTTTACTTTAACGGGATTTCCAGAATTAATACCTCGTTATGCTTTAGGAATTTGGTGGAATAAAAGTGAAATTTATAACTTTAACGATATTAGTGAATTACTTCAAAACTTTAATCGGCATGAAATTCCCATCTCTGTTTTATTATTAGATGAATTTTGGCATTTAAAAGATGGTCGTGATTTAACAAAATATAAAACGGGCTATACTTTTAACCGAAATTTATTTTCAGATCCTACTTATTTTGTCAATTATTTGCATGAAAGAGGTGTAAAAATAGGTTTAAATATTGACCCTATTGAAGGAATTATGCCTCATGAAGATGCCTATGAACCAATTGCCCGAGCATTAAACTTAACCGATAAAAGTACCATTCCTTTTAATGTGTTTGATAAATTTATTTTAAGTTGTTACCTTCATAATTTGATTGGTCCATTAGAACAAAAAGGAATTGATTTCTTTTGGATAGACTATAGTAATCCGAAAGATAATTATACCTTAAGAGCTTTAACAAGATATCACTTTGAAAACTTTAAGAAATCAGATGAAAAAAGAGGCCTTGTCTTAGCGCGTAATGGACTTGTTGCATCTCATAAGTACCCTGTCTTATACAGTGGAAAAACTTTAGTATCATGGAATACGTTAAAAATTCTTCCTTATTATAACTCTATGGCATCGAATAAAGGAATTTCTTGGTGGAGTCATGACATTGGTGGCTATATGGGAGGAATGGAAGATGCAGAGCTTTATTTAAGATATGTTCAACTTGGATGTTATAGTCCTATTTTTCGCCTTTCTAGTAAAGGTGGGAAATACTATAAAAGAGAACCTTGGAAATGGGATGTAAAAACTCTAAAAATTGTACATGATTATATGATATTGAGACAACGTTTTATTCCTTATTTATATACAGAAGCCTATAAATATCATAAAGTAGGACTTCCAATTGTTCAACCTCTTTATTATACAACTCCTGCTTTATATGATGAACCTGATCATAAAAATGAATATTATTTTGGCTCAGAATTATTTGTAAGTCCTATCACTACGCAAAAAGATGCCTTAATGAATCGAACTGTTCATCGCCTTTATTTGCCACCGGGAACATGGTACGATTTTAAAACTGGCAAAAAATTCATTGGTGATAAAAGATATGTAACTTTTTATAAAGATGAAGACTATCCTGTCTTTGCAAAATCAGGTTCAATTATTCCTTTAGCTGACTTAGAAGAAAATAAAAATGTTACGGACTCTCCAAAAAGTATGGAAATTCATATTTTTCCGGGAAAAAGTAATATCTATCATTTATATGAAGATGATGGTGTTACAAGAATGTATGAAAAAGGGTATTATATTACTACTGCTATAGATTACAATTATTTACAAAATAACTTTACAGTTATTATACGACCAACCGAAGGAAAGAGTGGTATCATTCCTGATACCAGAGATTACAAAATTCGTTTTCGAAATACTCGAAAAGCCGATGAAGTAGTTGCGTACTTAGATAAAGATATTATATCTTCCAATAGTTATGTCGAAGATGCTGATTTTATTGTCGAAGTAAAAAATGTCAAAACAACAAGTCAACTGTCAATTAACTGTAAAGGAAAAGACATTGAAATTGATGCTGTAAGATTGATAAATGAAGATATTGATTCCATTATTAGTGATTTACAAATTAAAACTACTCTCAAAGAAATGATTGCCCAAATTATCTTTAGTGATAAAGATATCAAAAAGAAAAGAATTGAAATTCGTAAATTAAAATCGAGTGGATTAGATTCTAAGTTTATCTCCATGTTTATGAAATTATTAGAATATGTTTCTGAAATATAGAAAGTGATACATTTATCACTTTTTTTAAGGCAATTAAAAATTTTGTCATATTTTGTCGAATCGCTTGCAATTAGTATTTTTTGGAGTAGAATAAGCTTCACTTTCAAGAAAAGGGGGTGAAAACTTATGAAAGTAAAAAGTCCCAAAAAGAAATATTTAA
>CANQEG010000009.1 GCA_947594705.1 uncultured Bacilli bacterium
AGCGCAATCTAGCGCTGCCAGTAAGATGCACTTTCAGTGCATAATAAAACTACCAGCTAAGCTGGTAGATTTTTATTCGTAAAAATAATATTTTTATGATATACTTAATGAAGAGAGTGATAGAAAAATGAAAAAAATAACTTTTTTAAGAAAACTGAAAAAAACGTTAGAAGTAATGGATGCGATTGAAGCGGAAGAAATTGTAAATGAATACAAAGAATATATTGAAGCGAAAATGAAAAAAGGAATTTCGGAAGAAGAAGCTGTTGCGACCTTTGGAGATCCCGTCGAATTAGGAGAAGAATTATTACGAAGTTATCGAAAGAAAATTCAAAAAAGAGCAGATCCTATTGGCGATTTTACTAAAAAAATAATGGATACAATAGATAAAATTATTCAAGAAATAAGTCAAAAAAATGCGACTGAAATAGCTCAATTTGTTGGTGAATTAATAGTGATTTTACTGATTATTGCCATTTGTCGGTTACCAGTGTCATTTCTAATTGACTTAGGAAAAGAAATCTTTAATATTTTATCAAATCCTTTAAATCGTATTTTTTATTTAATTTGGCGTTTTGTTTTAGAATTTTCTTATGTTATTTTTTCGATATTAGTATTTGTTAGAATTTTTGATTATCGTTTTTTAAATGAAAAGAAAGAAAAAACTACGCTTAAAGAAAATCCAGTTAAAGAAAGAAAAGAAATCAAAGAAAGAAAAGAAGAAAAAAGAAAAAGTTATTATGTGGGAGAAAGTATTATTAAAGTTTTAGTATTTTTGTTAAAATTATTTTCTATTTTCATTTTATTTGGTGTTAGTTGTTATTTGATTGGAATGGGTGTTGTTTTAGCTATTTGTGTTTATTTATTAATACAAGGAGTCACTTATTATGGAATTTATATTGTCATGCTTTCTTTATTTTTATTAGGAACCATATTCTTCTCTGTATTATTTAATTTTGTAATTGATAAAAAAAATAATGGAATTCATTTATTTGTGCATATTATGTTAGCTATTTTTTTATTAGGAGTAGGAGTAGTATTAGCTACTTTTGAAGTTTCGGAAACCGAGTTTATTAATGGAGTTCCTAATGATTTAAATACAGAAACTTTAACGGAAGAACTTACTATGACAAAAGATACGGTTTTTATTGGTAATATTGCTCATTATAATGTTGATAATAGTTTAAATATTATTAAAGTGGACTATGAATATTATCCTATTGGAACAACTATGAGTACAGCAGTGAGAAAAGATGGTAATTTTGTTTATTTAAGGTGGAATTTGAAAAAAATTCATGTAGGTACAGAACTTTTAAAACATATGATTCATGATTTAAAAGAAAAGAAAGTTTATAATTACAATATTGAGCCAACAATTATTATAACAGCAAGTGAAGATAACATTGCGAGAATTAAAAAAAATAGACAAAAATATTATGCCAATGAAACCAATTATTCTTCTTGTGAATTTGTTAGAACATATCAAGTGGAAATGGTAAAAGATAGTAAAAATGAAAATGAAATGAGTGTTGTTTTATCAGAATATTTAGAGGATGATTTAACCACGATTCATTTAAAAAGAGAATGGGCTGAAGATTTAGAAGTTGGTTCTTCTTATGAGTTTACTTTTAGAACATTTCAACCTTATATAGATACTGATATTGATAGTATTTTTGAAGAAAATGAAGTAATTCAAGTAAAGAAAACAGATAAAGTAGGAATGGAACAAAGAAAAGATAGTTCCTGTACGATTTTCTATTAAAAAGAAAAATTTTTTACAGATTTTATAATTCACTTAGAATTCTATGATTCTTGGTGAATTTTTTTTGGTTTTGTGTTACACTATAAATAGGGTGAGTAGCATGGAAGAATTGCATATTGATATTAGTATGTTAGAACGTTATGGTGAGAATTTAACAAAGAAAAAATATATTACTGATCCAGCTATTGCCAGAGATGATGAAATTAAACAATGTATTTTAACTTTACTTACTCCCGAAAAAAGTGCTTTATTAGTTGGAAAGCCGGGAATTGGAAAAACGGCAATTGTGGAAGGACTTTCCTATCGAATTCAAAAAAATTTAGTTCCGGATGCTTTAAAAGGATGGGAAATTATTAAAGTAAATATTACTTCTTTATTAGGTTCTTTAAATACGGATGGACAAGTGGAAAATCGAATTGATTTATTGGTAAAAGAATTAAATCAAAAAGAAAAAGTTATTTTGTTTATTGATGAAACGCATGTTTTAGTAAATAGAAATACAACAGAGAATTCGGGTATTGATTTTGCCAATATGTTAAAAGCTGGCTTAGATAGAGGAACCATAAAAATGATTGGCGCTACGACAACAGAAGAATATGAAACGTATATTTTAAAGGATCGAGCGTTTTTACGAAGATTTCAGAAAATTGATGTTTTAGAAACTGATAAACCAACAACTGTAAAAATTTTAATGGGAACGATTCCAAAATTAGAAACACAAATTGGAGTCAAACTTGAATATACAGATTTTATTAAAGAACGAATTATGACATTTATTGTTGAAATGACTGATGAATATAAAAGAGTTTATGAAGTTGCCTCAAGATATCCTGATATTTGTTTAACAATTCTTTCCAATGCATTTACTTATGCACTTTTTGATAATGAAAAGATTGTGAAAATAAAACATATTTATAAAGCAATCTGTAATGCTAAGAATATATATGAAGATGTTAAGAAAAAAGAAATTGAACGATTTAAGATGGAATTTCAAGATTTAATTACGGAAGAAAATGTTGATTTGAATGAAAGGGGATAGGATTATGGAAATAAAAGTATTTCAAATTGGCTGTGGTAAAATGAGTAAATATATCATGCGATATGTAAGTGATTTGCATGGTGTAGTAGTGGGAGCAGTAGACATTAATGAAGAAATTATCGGAAAAGATATTGGACTTCTTATGGATACGGAAAACAAAGGCGTTGTTGTAGAACACGTAAGAAAACTTGATGAACTTTTAAAGAAAACCAAACCTCAAGTAGCAATCATCGCGACTATGAGTACGTTAAATGATATTGAAGAAACAGTAAGAATTTGTATTAAAAATGGTGTAAATGTCTTAACTACTTGTGAAGAAGCTTTTTATGCTGAGAATTCTAACCCTGTTTTGTTTAAAGAATTGGATTCTTTAGCAAAAGCATTTCATGTTACTATTACAGGGTGTGGGTATCAAGATGTGTTCTGGGGAAGTTTAATCACTAATATTTGTGCATCTACCCATCGTATTACTAAAATTAAAGGCTCTAGTTCTTATAATGTAGAAGATTATGGGATTGCTCTTGCCCAAGCCCATGGAGCGGGTCTTACCAAAGAAAAATTTATGGAAACGATAGGAAGCTCCAATGGTATGAGAGAAGAAGAACAGCAAAAATTAATGAGTGAAAAAGCATTCTTCCCAAGTTATATGTGGAATGTTGTTGGTTGGCTTGCAGATAAACTTGGACTTACGATTGTTTCTATGAATCAAGAATGTATTCCCGTTATATGTGAAAAAACTATGAAAAGTGATACATTAAAAATGGAAGTACAAGAACAAATGGTAAGAGGAATGCGGGCCGTGGTAACAGGATTAACCAAAGAAAATGTTATTTTAGAAGTAGAGTGCATTGGTAAAATTTATACCGAAGAAGAAATGGATCAAAATGACTGGACTATTTATGGAGAACCTACTACGAAAGTATTTAATGAAAAACCAGATACCGTTCGCCTTACTTGTGCAGACATTGTAAATCGAATTCCCCAAATTATTGATATGCCAAGTGGATTTATTCCAACAAGTCGTTATCCAGAATTAAAGTATATAAAAGAAAAATTTGATGAATAATAAGTAAAGAAAGTGTAGTAATGGAGTTATGAAAAAAAGAGAAAAATTAAAGGTAAAAAATGAATATAAATTTTTGATTGCTTTGTCTATTGTTTTTCTTTTGATTGTTTTTCCATTGTGCTTTCTTTCTTTTTGTATTCCTAAATTTTATGTAAAGGATTTTACTTCTTTCGTAAAGGTAGATTTATTTAGTGATTATCATGCTACAAGTGGAGAAGTATGTTATGGAAATATTTTTTCTTGTAAAGAAGTGCAATTAGAAACAAAAGGAGAAGTGGATACTTCTAAAGTTGGCGAGTATAAAATAAGTTATATCTATACGTTTGATAAAAAGACAATCGAAAAAGAACAGATTGTAAAAGTTGTAGATGAATTGGCTCCAGTGTTAAATGTGTCTAATGAGGAATTGGTGTATTGTCCGAATGGACATTTAAAAGAGTATCAAGTAGAAGCTTCTGATAATTATGATGGTGATCTTACAAGTCAAGTAGTAAGAGAATTAAAAGATGGCAAAATAGTTTTTCAAGTTTCTGATTCTTCTGGAAATGAAACTATTGTGGAGAAAGAAGCTACTATGAAAGATGAAGTAGCGCCAGTATTAACTTTAAATGGAGATTCCATTATGTATTTAAAAGTTGGAAGTAGTTATGAAGAAAAAGGTGCGAGTGCTTATGATGATTGTGATGAAGATTTAACAAGTAACATTGTTATGAGTGGAAGTGTCAATACCAAAACAGCAGGTACTTATGAAATTAATTATACCGTTACAGATTCTTCTTCTAATACAGCATCGTTAAAAAGAGTAGTGTATGTTTATCAAAATAATGATACAGTAACACCTACGGGAAAAAGTATTTATTTGACTTTTGATGATGGTCCTGGAAAAGATACCGCAAGACTTTTAGATATTTTAAAAAAATATAATGTGAAAGCAACTTTCTTTGTTACGAATCAAGGACTAACAAAAGGGTATGATAATGTGATTTTAAGAGCATTTCAAGAAGGACATACCATTGGACTACATAGTTATACGCATGACTATGGAATTTATAGTAGTGTGCAAAGTTATTTTGATGATTTAAATGCCATTCAAGATAAAGTGAAAAGAATTACAGGTTATACTTCATGGATTATTCGGTTTCCCGGAGGAAGCTCTAATACCGTAAGTAAAAGTTATGATGGTGGAACAAAAATTATGAGTCAACTTACCAAAGCTGTAGAAGCAAAAGGATTTCATTATTTTGATTGGAATATTGAAAGCAAAGATGCGGGAGGAACTACAAGTTCTAGTGGGGTTTCTTCAAATATTATCAAATCATTAGGAAGTAATAGTACTTATATAGTTTTACAACACGATATTAAATCTTATAGTGTAGATGCTGTGGAAACAGTAATTCAGTATGGTCTTTCTCATGGGTATACATTTCGGCCTATTACTGTAAATACTCCAGCCATTCATCATCATGTAAATAATTAGTAAAAAGAATGTAAATTTACAATTGTAGTTTTTTCTTTCCTTTCCTACATTTCTGTGCTACAATTGTTGTAAGCCGATTTAGTACAGTGGTAGTACGCATGCATGGTAAGCATGAAAGGAGAGTCCGATTCTCTCAATTGGCACCAGATTGATAGGAAACTCGGAAAAATCGAGTAAAAATAGAAAACGTACTTGATAAAAGTGCGTTTTTATGTTATTATGAATATGTCAAGGAAACTTGCATAAAATAAAAAAGGGAAGACTTAACTTTGCCGAGTTGAGTACTTGCCCTTAAGTGGTAAGCACTTAATCTATGCTAGATTGAGTGCTATTTCTTTATACATAGAATCAATAAAGAGACTATTAATAAAATGATAATTAGTATTAGAAATGAGATTAATAAATCTTTTTTCTTCATAATATCAAGCCTCCTTTCTAAAAGAAAGTTGGCAAGCACTCAACAATTAAGTCTCCCTACAAAAATTATATCAAACATTTATTCTTGATACAATATGTTTTATAAGAAATTAGGACAATTTAGAAAACACACTTTCATATTGTTAAATAAATTATGCAAAAAAGCTAAGTAGTAGGAGGAATTATTAAGATGTTCAATAAAGAAATATTAGAAAATATAAAAAAATTATCAAAACAAGAAAAAAGAAACTTTTCTTATGATAATTTAGTTGAAATAGTGAGTAGGTTAGAGCCGAATGAAATTATTGAATTAAGCAATATTATTGGTTATCCAGTATTTACAAGATTATGTATGGGAGAATTAAAACATAAATTTGTTTTATTGCAAGATGGAGCAGCAGCTATTATCGTAAATGAAAATGGACAAATTTTACTTCAATCGAGAGCAGACAATGATAGATGGGGACTTCCAGGTGGATGTCAAGAATTGGGAGAAAGATTTGAAGATACTATAATTCGCGAAGTGAAAGAAGAAACAAATTTAGATATAACAGAGGATAATTTAGAGTTGATAGCCATTGTTTCTGGTAATAGTAGAAGAAATGAATATCCAAATGGAGATGTCGTTATTAATAATACAGCTTTATATTGTGTTAAAAATTATTCAGGAACATTAAAATGGGATGAGGAATCCAAAAATATGAAATTCTTTGATTTAGATAATTTACCTATGAATCAAAATGATCCAGATTTAATTGCAATCTATAAAAAAACATTAAACAAGAAATCTATATAATAAAATGAATGAAACTTGCCAAAAAACTCATATTGTGATAACATGTGTTTAGCAAGGGAATTTGCATAAAATAAAAAAGGAAACGTTCAGTGTTGCTATGTTGAATGTCTACCCAATATTTTTTAGGAAGACATTTAATTCAAATGCGAATTAAGTGTCATTTTTTTTTATAACTACTATCATAATGATACGAGAAATAAAATGATAGTAATGAGCTTGAGAACTTTTAAAATGAAAGTCTTAGTTTTCATTTTTCTATAAAGATTGGAGGTAGACACGCAGCAACTGATATTCCTTATAAAAAGTATGCTATTTATTACATGCAAAAACAAGCGTTCTAGCAATATGAATTAAAATGTTGTTGTATCTTCCTTTAGAAAACCATAATGAAAGAAATCTCTTTTTATGGTTTGAGTTTTAAAACGTTTTGATTTATGCTATAATTTTTATAGATTGAAATGAATATATTTGCAATTTTAAAAATGCACTTGTATGGGAGGTAAGAAAAGTGAAAAAATTTGCTATTATTGAGATAGGAAGTAATAATACTAAAACACATATTTATGAAAATCAAAAAATGATATATGAAAATAATACAACAATAGAATTTAAGAAAAATTATAGTAAAAATCATAAAATAGAAGAGGATGATTTGAATAAATTATTTACTATCATAGAAAAGGCATTAGAATATACAGAAAATATTCATATTTATGGATGTAGTATATTTAGAAATATTAGTACTGAAGAGTTAAAGAATATTAATTTGAAATTAAAAAATAAGTTTCATATAGAAATAGAAGTAGTATCTCAAGAGGATGAAGCTAAATATACAGCATTGGGATGTTATAGCGATATAAAATATGATGGAAATATTTGTGTATTTATTGGTGGCGGTGGATCGATTGAATTAATCTTTGTGAATAATGGTAAAGTATTAGAGAAAAAATACTATAACTTTGGAGTTGTAGATGTTACTCAAAAATTTAGTAGTTTAAAAGAGGATATTCCTAAATGTACTTTTGATGAAGTATATAATTATATTAATGAACTGATTGGAAATATAAATATAGAAGCTGAGGTTTTAATACTAGCAGGAGGAGATCATTTATATTGGTACAATAATGCAGGTTATAAATTATTAGAAAACAAATTGTATCAATCTGAAAAACAAAAATATATGATAACAAAAGATATGAGTGATGACTATGATCATGATGCTCTTATTACTTCTTTAAATCAAATACGTGAGAGAAGTGATAATCCTTTATGGTTTTATGGTGCAAGAGCAATGAAAGTAATTACCAATTTAATATCTCATAAAATTAATGCAAAATATGTAATTCCAACAAAAATAAATATGGAAGATGGTCTAAAAGAAAAACTTATCAATCAAAAGGATTAACTTGAAATAGAAATGTTTATTTTATAAATGATAATGAAAATATTAAAAATAGGAACTTGAAAGAAAACTTAGAAAAAACCTCCATGTAAAAGAGGTCTAATACTATTTCTTTTTAAGTTTCTTTTTCTTTCATTATAGTTTGGGTTCATTTTCTAACTTGTTCTACTTCTTGACTAACTTCAGTATATTGTTCAAATGGTGTGGATACACTAGATAATTCATCATTAGGTATAGAATTTAAACTATAATTAATATTACCTTCATTATTTTGACTTACAAAAAGTTTTGGAGAATCAAATGACCAATTTCCATCACTATCCATTGTAATTTTTTTTCATTTTCTAATTGAATCTGTCATTTTATTAGCGTAGTAATTATCGATATTCATATAAATTTGTTTGGCTCTTTCTACTTGTTTAAAATATTCTGTTACCATAGCATCTTCGGGATGGGTATCAATTTTAGAAATAATTTCCTTTGTAGGAAGAGATTCTACTTTGTTTACAACATCAACTAATTCTTCAAAATTTTCCTCACCAATATAGTCTATAAGTTCTTTTGGCTCTGCAAATATTTTAGCTTTAATCACTTGCTTTCTAAATTTTTCTATCAATGGAAGTAATAAGTTTTTAGTAATAGATGAAGTATTACAATTGCTAGCATCAGCTGTAAATTCTTTTGATTGTAGTAAATAGATGTTTTGGTCTTGAAGAGTTTTCACAGCCTCGATAGTAAATATATCATTCAATGTTTCATTAAATTTTTCGTAAATACGGTGACAATGATTATATGGATTTTTTCTAGCCCCATCCATAAAATCATTTATAGATTCAAACCCAACTCCTTTTAGACTTTGATCTATAACATGTCCACTTTCGTGCATAAAAGTATGAAATACCCATCCCGTTTCAAAATCTCTAATGGTATAAAACATTAACGATGCAAACTCATTTTTATCATTGGTAATTCCCGGAGACACAATACATATACGTTTATTTTTGATATGTTGATAAATAAATTTCCGTGTATAAGGGTCATCAGCAAATTGTTTCATAGCATCTATAAAGTCTTTTCTAGTAGTATAGTATTCTTCAAGAGCTTCTTCATATTTTTTCTTTTTAAGAGATGAAATGTAACTCACAAATTCATCGGAAGGAATAAATTTTTTAATATCTTCTTGATTTAAAAACGATAAATAATTTTCTATATCTTTTTCAGAATTGTAATTTAATATAGTTTCGTTTGGAATAGAAATACCTAGATTTTTAAAATAGTAAGATTGCCATGATATGATGAAAATTTTATCGGAAAGATTTACTTTTGAAGATTGCAATTTTTCCATTTGCTCCTGTCCAAATGATTCAATAGAAGATTTATATGCAAGATCGGGAGTATTTAAAATCACTTTTCTTTGCTCTTCAATTGATTTATGAGAAATAAAATCTTTTATAAATAATGGTAATTTATCAAAAGCTTCTTTAAAAAATTCATCTGTTTTTTTCTGAAAAATAGTTTCTTTTCTTTTTTGCTCATCCTCTACGTATTTTTGATAAGGAGCTAACTGAATTGTCCATTCGTCATACTCTTTTAATAATCTTTCATATATATTGTTGAATTTGGTAATTTTTTTTAATACTTCATTATATTCTTCTGTTTCTAAAAAAGAGGCAAAAGTTTCTTCAGTAATTTGTTCATGTTCATTCCCGCGAAGAAAGTTAATTATTTTTAATTTATTTTTTAATAATTGTTTCGGGTCAGTTTTATTGTTACTATCAAAAGCCCTAAGAGAAGACCAATAATCGTTATCGGAAGTGTTAGAAAAACCTGAATCAGCATCAATAAAATAATTTAAAATTTTACGTATATCACTATCAAATGGTTCTGTATAATTTCCATTTTTATATTTTTGTACATCGATTCCTATTTCTTCTAAAAAACGAAGAGAAAATTCGCGATTTTTACATGTTTTTAAATGATATATATAACTTTTTATACCATCAACATCATGATAAGAAACAATAATAGCATTATTGATTTTTTTAGAAATAATCTCGCGGTATTCTTCACCATATACGGAAGTAAAAGCATCAATCGCATAAGGTAGTAAACTATGAAAATCAATATTTAATTTATCCATGGTACACCTCTTCAATAAATTCTTGGTTAAGTCTTTCAAATGCTTCGAAATTATATGGGAAACTGGCATTTCCATAATATTCTTTGATATTTCCATTTGTATAAGTAATCGTTAATTTCCAATCATCACCATCTATATTTTTGATATCTATATATTCTTTTTGCCAATCATCTATAATTCGATAAAGAAAATTCAAATAGTGAAAAAACAATTTATCATTCACTGTTTTTGAAATCTCATTATATTTTATTTTTATTTCATTATCTATACTAATTGTAAAACTATTATGATTTCTTTCATACACTATACTCTTTAAATCTATCATATTATCACCATATAAAAAGTATATCATAAATTTAATTTTTTATATAATTTATATTTTAATGAAAGAGTATCTTTTGCTGAAAATAAAAAATTCATAGTTACATCTAAAATTATATGTTATACTTTTGGTAAGGAGCTGAAGAAATATGATTACTGTATTTTTAGGTGGTACTTGTAATAATTCTACATGGAGAGATGAGTTATTAACAATGATTGATACGAAAAAGATAAGTGCTTTTAATCCGATAGTAAAAGATTGGAATGAAGAAGCTCAAGCAAATGAAGATTGGCATAAGGCAAATGATGATTTTTGTGTGTATGTTTTAACTCCTGAAATGACAGGGATTTATAGTATTTTTGAAGTAGCAGATGATAGTAATAAAAAACCAGAGAAAACTATTTTTTGTGTTTTAATGGAACGAAATGGTAAAACATTTAGTGTAGAAATGCAAAAGAATTTTCTAAAAATAAAAAAAGATTTAATTCAAAATGGGGCAAGGGTATGTGAATCATTAGAAGAAATAGCCACCTTTTTAAATCATTATGATTTAGAGCAAAAAAATCCATTAACGAAATGAAATTGATATGAAAAAATACAAAGAAAGTGAAAGAACTATGCTATAATGAGTTAGAGTGTGATAAATATGAAACGTTTTAATCCAGATATAAAAAAAGGTTTAAGTACCGAAGAAGTAAATGAAAGAATTCAAGAAGGGCTTGTGAACTTTGATGATCAGCCAAAAACAAAGTCTATCAAAAAAATTATTGCTAGTAATTTTTTTACATATTTTAATTTTTTAAATCTTGCTTTAGGGTTGGCAGTTTTTCTTTCGGGACTTTTTCATGGGGAATTATTTCATGGACTTAAAAATTGTTTATTTATGGGAGTTATTATAATTAATTCCATTATTAGTATGATTGAAGAAATTATATCAAAAAAAATTATTGATCGATTAAGTTTGTTATCGGAAAGTGAAATTACTGTTTTACGAAATGGAGAAGAAGTAAAATTAAAGTTAGAAGAAATTGTTTTAGATGATATTGTGTTACTTCATACGGGACATCAAGTGATCGCAGATTCTATTGTTTTAGATGGAGTAGTCGAAGTGAATGAATCTTTGTTAACCGGAGAAGTTGAACCCATTATCAAGAAAAAAGGAGATTTATTACTTTCTGGTTCTTTTTTAGTAAGTGGAAATTGTACAGCGAAAGTAGAACATATTGGGAGTGAAAATTATGTTTCGTTGATTTCAAAAGAAGCAAAATATGATAAAAAAGTAAATTCTATTATTATGGATTCTTTTGAAAAATTATTAAAAGTGTTATCTATTTTAATTATTCCTATTGGTATTTTTATGTTTTTAAGCCAATATTCTGTAACTGATGGAAATATTACCGAAAGTGTATTTACGACTGTTGCGGCTTTAATTGGAATGATTCCTGAAGGTCTTGTATTACTTACGAGTTCGGTCATGGCCGTAAGTGTTATTAGACTTTCTCGTTATAAAGTATTGGTTCAGCAACTGTATTGTATTGAAACGCTTGCTAGAGTTGATGTTATTTGTTTAGATAAAACAGGTACTTTAACAGAAGGAAAAATGAAAGTTGTAGATGTCATTCCTTATCAAAAAAATACTACTAAAAATTTGGAAAATATTTTATCTTTATATAGTAAATATACAAAAGATGTAAATGCTACGATGAAAGCTTTTCAAGATTATTTTCAAAATGATGTATGTGATGAAGTAAAAGATATTATTTCCTTTTCTTCAGAGCGAAAATTTTCGGCCATAGAGTTTCAAGAAGAAGGATGTATTTATATTGGTGCTCCAGAATTTTTACTTGGAAATCAAGTGAAAGTTATTGAAAATCTTTTATCTCGTTATCAAGAAGAGTATCGTGTTTTGGTAGTAGCAAAAGGAAAAAAATTAAATAAAACGCCTGAAAATTTAACAGTTCTTGGCTTAGTTCTTTTAGAAGATGTAATTCGAAAAGAAGCTAAAGATACCTTACATTATTTTCAATCACAAGGTGTTGTGGTAAAAATTATTTCTGGCGATCAAGTAAAAACTGTTTTAAATATAGCTAAGAAAGTGGGACTTTCCAAAGTAAATGGAATTGATGTTGGAAATTTAACGAATGAAGAATTAGCAAAAGCAACGTTAGAATATCAAGTTTTTGGAAGAGTAAAACCGGACCAAAAGAAAGTAATTATCGAGACATTACAAAAAAATGGGCGAACCGTTGCCATGACAGGAGATGGAGTAAATGACGTGTTGGCTTTAAAGAAAAGTGATTGTGCTATTTCTTTAGCGAGTGGAAGTGATGCGGCTAGAAATGTTTCCCAATTGGTTTTACTAGATGATAATTTTGATTCTTTACCTATGATTGTCGAAGAAGGAAGAAGAACTATTAATAATATTGAAAGAAGTGCATCATTGTTAACAGTGAAAACCATTTATACGATGTTATTAATTTTATTTAGTATTGCGGTTGCAACCAAGTATTTTTTTATTCCAATTCAACTTACTTTGATTACAACCTTTACCATTGGAACTCCAAGTTTTATTTTAGCATTAGAACCAAATCATGATTTAGTAAGAGGAAATTTTTTACTAAAAGTAATTAGTCGAAGTTTACCAGTAGCGTTAACTATTTTCTTTAATGTCGTATTAGTAACTATTTTCTCACGAGTCTTTTCTATACCTTATGAAATGCAAAGTTCTATTTCGGTGTTTTTAACAGCAATTACCGGATTCATTTATTTATATAAAATATGTACACCATTTACTTGGCTTAGAAGAGTATTATTTACAGTATTATTTATAGGCTTTTTCTATTGTGTATTTTTCCAATATTCATTCTTTAATTTAACCCCAATTGCTCCTCAAAGTGTTTTAATCGCGTTTGTTTTATGTATTGATTCTTTATATGTCTATAAAAAATTAAATCATTATAGTACGTTATTATTTTCAAAATTTGACCCTACCATAGATGTGGAGTATTAAAAGCTTAATTTATAGGCTTTTTTTCTTTTTTTGGTTCTTTCGCCTACGCACTTTCCTCACTTTTAAGTAAAATACCTATGAAGGAGGAATAATGATGTTATTTGATAACACAGATTTTAATTATGAGTTAGGGTTCTTTCAAATTCCGGGTAGTGATTTTAATAAAGAAATGAGAGAAGATAAATTTCTTAGTGCTGAAGAAGGATTTTTAAGAGGAAATTTAATGAAAGATGAATATGTTCCTTATAAAAATTTAACTTATTTTAAATTAAAACCAGAAACAGAAAGAGAATCTTTACTTTTAAAATTAATGATGTATGCTTTTGCAATTGTTGATTTAAATCTTTATTTAGATTTACATCCAGAAGATACCAATGCGTATGCACTATTTAGAAAATATGTGAAAGAAAGATGCGATGTAGAAGAAATGTTTACCGAAAAATATGGTCCAATAACAGTAACAGAAACAAAAGGAAATAGCTTTCATTGGATTCAAAATCCATGGCCTTGGGATAAGACTGGAGGGACAAAATATGTTTAAATATGTGAAACATTTAAATTACCCAATAAATATTCAAAAAAAAGATTTAAAAATGGCGAAAAACTTATTGACTCAATTTGGGGGAGCAAATGGAGAACTTGCCGCATCTTTACGGTATTTTAGTCAAAAATTTTCGATGCCAGATGAAAAAGGAAAAGCTCTTTTAAATGATATTGCAACGGAAGAGTTGGGACATTGTGAAATGATTTGTACCATGATCGGCCAACTTGTAAAAAATGCAAGTGTAGAAGAATTAAAAGCAGCCGGACTTGAAAGTTTATATACCGAACATGGAAAAGGAATTTATCCCACTGATTCTTTTGGAAATCCATTTACAGTAACTTATTTTGCAGTAACCGGAGACCCGATTGCAGATTTATCAGAAGATATGGCAGCTGAGCAAAAAGCACGCGCTATTTATGAAAATTTAATTGATGAAACAACAGATGAAGATATTTTAGGACCATTGCTTTTCTTAAGACAAAGGGAAGTTGTTCATTTTAATCGTTTTAAAGAACTATATGATGAATATAAGAAAAAAGGTTATTAAAATAAAAAAATTCTTTCATTTTGAGAGAATTTTTTTGTTTTCTTATTTAGTTCTGTTATGGGAAAAAATTAAAATTTATAGCAATCAAAGTATCATAAATATTTTAAAAATAACTTGCAAAATATTAAGTTTTATTGTAGTATATAAAACTGCTTAGGGGGAAAAATATGTCAAAGATTTTATCTCGAAATTTTTTTGAAGAACGCGTTAGTAGTTGTGCTCAAGAAGAAGTATGTATAATTCCAAAAATAGTTACTCACATTGACCATCAGGCTTTTTATGATTGGAAAAGCTTGAAATATGTCGTGATTCCACCAAACATAGAAGAAATTGCATACGATGCCTTTTTATGGGATGATATAAAAATTATCTTTACAGATTTAGAAATACCATCATTTTATAAAGGTAAAAAATTTCCCTATACAGAACAATATGAAATCATCATAAATTTATATCAGCAATTAGAACTAACAAATTCAAAAATTAATATTTCATCAAATGATATTGAAAATAAAAGAGAAGAAGTCAATCAAAAAATTCGAAATTCAATGAAATATTTAGAACAACAAGAAACAAAACTAAATCAAAATATGCAAAAATTGCAAGAATTATATGAAAGATTACTAGATTATACAAATGAAGAAAAAGGATTGTCTGACCAAATTTTAAATACTATTGATAAAGAAGTAAAAGAAAGAATAGAGAAAACGTTAAAAGAAATAGAACAATTAAAAGAAACTTTAAAAAATGAACAATCACTTTTAATTCAAAAATTAAAAACAACTCAAGAATTTCTAGAACAAACTCTTAACGATATAGAAGAAAAAGCTCAAAAAGTACAAAATAATTTTGAAGAAGAAGTAAATTCCAAAATTCAAAATAGTAAAAAAAATATAAAAACTCAAATAGATGATTTGAATAAACAAATTGGAAATATATCTCATCAAGTAGCCAAAAAAGCTATTGAAGAAGTAAGAGAAGCATCTCCTTATAAAAATATTACGATTGTTTTAAACGATGAAGTACAAAAAGTTTTAAAGAAAAAATTGATCCATCGACAATTAGAAAGTGTTATTAAAATATTATCTTTAAAACTTCATCCTTTATTAGTAGGTCCAGCAGGATGTGGAAAAAATGTTATTTTAGAACAATCAGCCGAAGCTTTAGGACTTACATTTAGATATGTAAATGATGTAACAGAAGAATATAAAGTAATGGGCTTTGTAGATGCAAATGGTGTATATAAAGAAACGCAATTTTTTAAAGCATTTACAGAAGGCGGTTTAATGATGATAGATGAAATGGATAACTCTTCTCCCTCAGCTCTTTTAGCCATTAATGCTGCAATTGGAACAGGATATAATCAATATTTAGCGTTCCCAGATGGAAAATTATACCCAGCAAATGAAAATTTTTATCTTGCCGGAGCGGCCAATACTTATGGAACAGGAGCAGATATGATTTACTGTGGAAGAAATGCTTTAGATGGAGCTTCTTTAAATCGTTTTGTTCCAATATATATTGATTACGATAAGGATTTAGAAGAAAATTTGGTATCTGATACAAGTATCTTACCTCTTTATTGGGAAGTAAGAAATGCAATTAACAAAAATAAAATTCACCATGTAATTTCTACAAGAAATATTGTGGAAGCCAATAAAATGAAAAGAGCTTCAATGTTTTCAAATGAAGAAATTTTTGATTACACAATTATCCAAAGTTTAACAGATGATGATTTACGAGTAATTGCTAAGCATTTATATTCAGTTCCTCTAGATTACTATCAAAAAGAATTTTTAAGACATTTAGAGTTAAATAGGAATATTTCTATAAATGATTATTATAGGAGGTAATGATGTATAAAGATGTTACACTTTTTCCGTATCAGAGTTCAATTGTATATGTAAAAAAATTTTTAGATTTAGAAGATTTTTTGTTACAGATTAAAGATAAAGAAATAAACCCTATATTTAATACGCGTATGTCAAGTGAATTTGGAAGTTATCAATTTACCCAAACAAAGTCTTATGAAGAAGCTTGGGATTTATGTAGATATACAATGGATGAAGGATTTGATAATTTTTATAAAAAGTTTGCTAAATTAAGTTATAAGGTAGATGAATTAGAACAGAAAGAAAATAAATATTCTGTAACCGGTTTTTCCCCTAGTGTACCAAGATTTTTATTAGGAATTCCATTTAATATGAAATCATATGGAATCACAAATAAACCTCAAAAAATAAATATTTATATGAATCTTGGTTATTCAGCATTTCAAGGTAAGGAAGAAATTGAAGCTCGAGGAATTATTATCTTAAATTTAATGCGTTTTTTTGAAAATATAAATATCAAAGTAGCATTATATACTTATGATTTTTCACAAGAAAATACCGAAAAATCTTTAATTTTAATTCCACTTAAAACTGTAAATGAGAAGATAAATGTTAAAAAATTATATTTTCCTCTTGTACATCCTTCTTTTCTAAGAAGATTAATTTTTCGGGCACAAGAAAAAATGCCTTATCGAGATTCAGGATGGAGTCATGGATATGGGTATCCAGTGTTGTATGAAGCGGCAATAAATTTTTTTAAAACATATAAAGAATACTTTGAAAAAGAAAAAACAATTTATATATCTACACCATCAGAAATGAATATACATGGAAACAATTTAGAAGAAGATTTTGAATCTTTTATAAAGGTTTTAAATTCCAAATATGGTGAAGTTTTAGAAAGGAAATTATAAATATGAATGATAATATATGGGAAAATTTAGAAAAAACTCCATCAATAATACAATCAGAAAAAAGAAAACTAAATGCAAATAATTTAGAAATCTATATTTGTTCACACAAATTGGAAGAAATATCAAAAGAAACATTTTTAGATTTTTTTGAAAAAGACAGTTTAACGAAGCCAGATCCTTATACTGGGTACTATTTACCACATTTGTTATTATCTAATTTAACTGGTACAAATGCAATAATGGAAATTTTAAAATTTGCTTTTGATTTTGTATCTCCTCATCAAAAAACTGAAAAAGAAGGATATACATATTTAATGTGTTTGTTTAAGCAATTTAAATATCTAGGAACTGAAAAATGTAAAAAAGTTTTAACAGATGCTATAAACCAAAATGTTAATTTTTATTCTGTTGATTATGAAGGAAATAATTTTGTACATTGGGCATTAATTAGAAACTGTCAACTTGAATGTATAAATGATTTAATTCCATACTTACCAAGTATAAATATAATATATAACAAAAATAATGCTGGATTAAATCCATTATTTATATCAAAAATTCTATGGCAGGATTATATTTCAAAAACAAAAGATGGTAATTTAAGGTGGCCACAAGAATTAAAACAAGCACCAAAATTCCAGATTTATCCCGATTATATAGAAATAGATTATAAAGGAGAACTTATTAGAGTATGTAAAAATGAATACACTATGGCTCTAGCGACATTACCTAGACCAGTTTTAGATTATTTGGGAGAAGATTTAAAAAGAAGAACAGAAAATTCATATCGAGGAGATTATTGGAATGCTTTTGAAATAGCGTCAGAAGAAGAATTTGGAACAATAGGTAAAAAATTAACATTAGATAAAAAAATGTAAGCTTTACCAGAGCAAATCGATGAGAAAAAATTGAAAAATTTGATTGACTCGGGGGGGGGGTATATGTGATAAACTCATTCTAGGAAACTAGGGTGATTTTTTCATATGGAATTAAGAAAATTTAAAGAAAAAAATCCAAAAAAAGTAGGAATTATAGTATTTACAATCAGTTGTATTTTATTAATTAGTGGAGTAATTTTATATAGAACATTTGCGATATTTCAAGTAAACGAAACTCAAAATATGATTGAAGGAAATATACAGGATGAAGGTGACATTAGATTCATGGTATATATAGATGATGTCTTACAAAAGGATGTACCAAGTAAAGACAGTGGGTATTCCTTAGATACTAGTACTAGTTATTGTGAGAATGGTGATTTAATTTCTTGGAATGATGAAAAGTGGAGTGTGGAATTAAAAAATATAAGTACTACCAAAACAAAATGTTATTTAAAGTTTAAACAAATATACAAAGAAGGAATATTAAACAATGCCATACCAGATTTAATGAATGGCAGACTTGTTCCAGTAGTCATATCAGAAACAGAAGGACCAAATTATTATGTAGGAAATAAAGGCGGAAAAGTAAAAAAGGCAGATATTACAAATGAAGAAGAACCATGGTATAACTATTCAAATAAACAATGGGCAAATGCAGTAATATTAAAAAATGGAGTAGCAGACAATTATAAACCGGGAGATGAAATACCAGAAGAAAACATTGAATCTTATTTTGTATGGATACCAAGATATAGTTATGTATTACAAGATAGTGAAGATATATTTAATAGTTATTCTAATATTAAAGAAAATAAAGGACAACAAGCAGATGTACAAAGTTTTTATAATTCTATAGGTGGAAACAAGGCAAAAGATAATGGTTTTGAAATAGAATTTGGATCAAAAGATAAAGAAATAAGTACAACATTATTAAGTAAAGGTACATCTATAGTTCATCCAGCATTTACAACATTTGATAGTAATGGATTTTGGGTAGGAAAATTTGAAACAGGGTATAATCAAAATAGTGATGGAAGTGTTATGCCAGCAAGTGCTGAAAGTTGGAATAAAGAAGGTGCAGAAAAAAATAACGAAGAATCAACCAAAGTGATTATCAAGCCAAATGTATATAGTTGGAGAAATATTAATGTATCAAATGCTTTTTATACAAGTTATAACTATAAAAGAGAATTAGAAAGTCACATGATGAAAAATACAGAATGGGGAGCAGTAGCATACCTAACACATTCCAAATATGGAAGATGCGATAAAGACAATAAAAATTGTGAAGAAGTAAGAATTAATAATGTAGAAAACTATATTACAGGCTCTTCATCAAATTTTGAACCAACATGTGGATATACAAATTCCAAAGAAGAATGTAACTATTATGAAACAATAAATAGATTATATATGGATGGAGGACATTCTAATAATTATTATAATCAAGAAAGTAGAGTAGCAAGTACAACAGGAAATTATTCAGGAGTATATGACATGTCCGGTGGTACTTCTGAATATGTTATGGGAGTGATGCAAGGAAAAAATGATAATTCAAAAGAACCAGCCAGTGGAAGAGATAAAGAAAATAATTCAGGATTTAAAGGACCATATTCAAGTTGTAAAGAAAATGGTGGGGCTGGAGAAAATTGTAATGATAATACCTCAAATACAACCGGAAAAGGCTGGTCTTCATCAAAATATTATGACCTTTATGATTATAAAATAACAACTATAGAATATCAAAGAGGAATACTCGGTGATGCAACAAAAGAAATGGGACCATTTTATTCTACATATTATAAGTCTGATAGTAGTAGCAGTAGAATAGTTGGAAGTTATAATGCAGATTTAGCAGGTTTTGTAAATGCTAGTTCTCCATGGTTTGTTCGTAGTGGCTCTAATCGTACTGGAGCAAATGCTGGCATTTTTGCCTTTAACCTTAACCATGGGAATATAGATAGCTCAGTTACTTTTCGTATCATTTTAATACCATGAAAACTTGCTAATAAAAATAGTTTGAACAAATAATAATTTTTTGAAGTTAATCCAAAATTCAAAATGTTTTTAAAAATAAAAATAGAATTAAAAAATGAAAATGTTTTAAGTAAAAAAAGTAAAAAATTTAGAACCTTGGTGATTCTATTTTTTTACAAATTTTTCTTGACTAATAATTTTAAAAATACTAAAATTGAATTATGGAAATAGATGATTCATATACATCGAAATTCTAGTGGTAAAATAAAGAAAGGAAAGAGAAAATGAAAAAAATGATTCGCACTTTAATTGCAGTTATTGTTCTAATTCCATTAGCTGTAAGTGCAAAAGGTAATTATTTTGAAAATTACTTAGAAGAATTAGGAACTGTAGATTATTATACAGGAACTTTTTACAGACAAGGGTATTCTGATTGGGAAACTGTTAAAGCACTTTCAACAAGAGCTATAAACCTTGGTCAAATTATTAATTCTAGTAAATCTAAATATAAGTTTGACAAATTATTTAAAACAAAAGCTTTGTTATTTAATGATATTGAAGGTATAGAAGCTACTACTAGTAATGAAAAAGTAATGACAGTTAATGTTAAAAAGTATGATTTTGCTGCTGAAAAGAAATATTTTGAAGAATATCCAAAACTTTATGAAAGTTATACATTAGAGGAAATTAATTCTGAACTAGCAAATAAATATTCTGCAAAACCTACTTGGTGGGCTTATAATGGTTATACAAGTGAACCAAAAACTTGGTATGAAGCTTATGGGTTAACTGAAGAACCTACTAATGTTGTGGAAGTTTCTACGATTGGACATGACTTAGGAGTAGCGGAAATTAAAATTACCGCTACAGACAAAGATCCAATAACAATTAATTGGATGATATATCAAGATATTTTCTATGATAATAATAAAGAAGCATTACTTGAATTTTTAGCAAATTCAGATCGATATAAAAATGTAATTAAAGGAAATCAAGATTATGTTACTAAAAATATTTATGATATTATGTATCAAGTAGAGGAAAAAAGTGATGTTTCAGATATTGTAAATGCTTTAAAAGGCAAAGATATTACCATTAATTTCGATTACTATACTGATAGTGGGTATACATCAAGCTATTTTCTAAATGGAAAAGATGTGTTACAAGATGCCAAAGAAGGACTTACATATTATTATGAAGCTACACTTTATAAATCAGAAAACAAAGATGCTATTGATAAATTATTAGGGTTAGATAATTTAATTTATATTGATTTTGCATATCATGGCGAATTACCTGCAAAATATAAAACCGGGATTGAAGTTCAATCTTATGCGATTAATTCTTTAGCAAAGAAATATGGATGTAGTGAAGAAGATGCAGAGTGCTATCAAAAAGTATATGATAATGTGGATAGTTATTTAGAAAATCAAGAATTTACATTGTTATATTACAATAAAGAAAAAAATCAAATGGAAGTTATTAAAAAAGGCTTAAAAGCCAATATGGAAACTGGTTTAGTGTATATTGAATTAGATCATTTCTCATCATATGTTTTATCATTATCTAACGATTATGATGCTTTAACTAAGGAAGAAGTAGGTGAAGAAAATCCACAAACTGGTGATAATATTTTATCTTATGTTACGTTATTTACTATAAGTGCTTTCGCCTTAGGATTTATGTACATCAAATTTATGAAAAATAATGAATAAAAGAAGGGTGTTTAATCACCTTTTTTTTATGAAATGTTTTTTTAAAAGTTTATAAACCTATGTTTAGAAAATATGATAAGTGTTATATAAAATTTAGTATGATTTAGTTATAAAAATTTGTTTTTAAACATTGTTTTTTATAAGAAATTCTTGTAAAAATTAAGGATTTGTGATAAGGTTTTGTTATGAGAAAGTAAGGGATTTTAGATGGAAGAGGAAAATAGAAAAAAAAGTTCTTCAAAGAAAAGTAGTAGTTCTACGACAAAGAAAACAACAACGAAAAAAACTACTTCTAAAAAGGCAACAACGACGAAAAAAGCACCTGTAAAAAAAGTGGAAGTTGTAAAAGAAGAACCAGTAGTAGAAAAAATGGAAACGGAGAAAAAACCGGTTGAAGAATTGTACACTCCTAATATGAGTGTAATGGCAATTGTAACTGTTTTACTTGCGGCAATTCTTGTAGTTATTTATATGGTAACTTTATTTATGAAAGCACAAGAAGTTACTTATTCAGAAGCTTGGAAAGATAAAAGTTATTTAGTTGAAAAAGAGCTTGCTCCTAAAATTAGTTGTGATGAATTAGCGAATGCGACTCTAGGAAATGAATCATTTATTTTTGTTCTTTCTTATAGTGAAGAAGCATTTGAATTAGAAAAAGATATGGCTAAATTAATAAAAGAATATCACTTACAAGATGATTTTTATGTTTATACATTAGATGACAATTGTGGACCAATTTCTGAACCAGAAAGTATTGTGGGACAAAATTTAAAATTAACTAAAGGACTAAATAAAATTCCAGCAATTTTGTTTTATCGAAATGGTTCTTTAGAAGAAGTTGTGGAAAGAGAAGATGAAAAGATGATTGAAATTGGCGATTTCCAAAAACTTCTAGATATTTATGAAATTAGTAAATAAGAGAGTATTCTCTTTTTTCTTTAGGAGGAAATTATGTTAAATGTTGTATTATTTGAACCAGAAATACCGGGAAATACAGGAAATATTATGAGAACTTGTGTCGCAACACATACTCACTTACATTTGATTAAACCTTTAGGTTTTTCATTAGAAGAAAAATATATTAAAAGAAGTGGGGTAAATTATATTGATAATTGTGAATATACTGTTTATGAAAATTGGGATGATTTTGAAAGTAAAAATAAAGGAATATATTATTTTTATACGAGATATGGGCATAAACCTCATTCCGATTATGACTATACAAAACATACAGAACCTATTTATTTGATTTTTGGAAAAGAAAGTACAGGAATTCCAAGAAGTATTTTAAAACCTCATTTAGATACATGTGCAAGAATTCCTATGACTGATAAAGTAAGAGCATTAAATCTTTCAAATTCTGTAGCAATTGTGTTGTATGAAGTATTAAGACAGATGAATTATCTAGATTTATTAAGAGATGAACCTCATAAGGAACCTAATTTTATAGAGGAGTATGAAGATGAATTGTAGACGTTGTGGAAAATCTTTAGGAACAGATCGGGGCATTTGTCCTTTTTGTGGAGCAAGTTTAAGTAAAGAGCAAATGGAAGTCTTTGCTCAAGATAAAAAAAATCGAAATCCTGAAATGATTATGGAGAAATATACCGGAAAGAAAATATATATTGAAAAAAGAGAAAATAATGATTCTAAATATACTTTATATATAATTCTTGTAATTATTTTCATTGTTTTTGCTTTTGTTTGTTTGTTTTTTCTTCTTTCATCCTAGGAACTTTTCAGCAAAATCTAATTGCATTTTGAGTGTAACTATATTATAATTTAATTGTATTACTTGGTAATACAGTTTTTCTATATAAAAATAAGAAAGGGTGAAAAAATGGTAAATGTAGTAGTAACCATTTATTATATTTTATTTGCAGTTTCTTTTATATATTGTATGTATTTTGCAATTACAGGATTATTTGGATTTAAAAATTATCATAAAAGTATGTTTGGACGTCATAAACCAAAATATAAATTTGGGATTATTATTCCAACTAGAAATGAGGAACAAGTAATTGGAGCTTTAATAAAGAGTTTACAAAAACAACGTTATCCTGAAAGTTTATATGAAATATTTGTAATTCCTAATAATTGTACGGATAATACAGAAAAAGCTGCAAGAGATGCAGGTGCAACAATAATTGATTGTAAAGTAACGGTAAAAGTAAAAGCGGATGCACTTTCTTATGCGTTTAAATATTTGAAAAAAAGAGAAGATATTGATGCTTATGTAATATTTGATGCTGATAATTTAGTTCATCCTGATTTTCTTGCTCGAATGAATGATGCATTATGTGAAGGTGTTGAAGTTGCCCAATGCTTTAGAGATGCTAAAAATATGGAAGATAATTGGATTACAGGCTCTTATACATTATTTTATTTTATTCAAAACTTTTTCTTTAATCGTGCAAGAATGAATTTTTCTGGGTCAGCTGCGATTAATGGAACTGGATTTATGCTTCGAAAAGAAGTAGTTAAAGATGGTTTTCATACGGTTACATTAACTGAAGATTCAGAATTTACAGGGCAATGTGCTTTAAGAGGAATTCAAGTTGCTTTTGTGGAAGATGCGATTACTTATGATGAACATCCACAAAGCTTTTGGATGAGTTGGAAACAAAGAAAAAGATGGACAAGTGGATGTCTTGCTTGTTTAAAAGTATATGGTGGAAAATTATTTAAAAATTTTTTGAAAACAGGATATATTGCTTCTTTTGATATGCTTATGATGTATACAGCGCCTATTATGGTTGTGTTAGGGTTCTTCTTATCAATTGTGTTATTTTTATTTCACATTTTTGATGTTGAATTATTTGACTTTTTCTCATATTTATATGCTTGGGGAATCTTGTTCTTTATTCTATTTTATATAGCCAATGTAGCTATGAATGTATTTGTTGTAAAATATAATCATAAGAGTGCTAAAAATATTTTATCAGGAATTTTATTCTTTACTTTATTTATTGCTACATGGATTCCAATTAATATTATTTGCTTATTTAAAAAAACCGAAACATGGGAACCAATTAAACACGATCGAAGTGACGTGGATTTAGATAAGTTGGTAAATTAAAAAATAATAAAAGATTGTATGAAAGTACTTTCTTTTTTTTCATTTTTATGGTATTCTTTTGACAATGAAGTGAGTGTTTTTTATGGGAAAAAGGTTAGTGTGGTTTTTTGGAATAATATTTGTAATAGCTATTCTTTTAGGAGCTGGTTTTTTTCTTTTTGTTTTTCCTATTTATATTAAAGATGTTTCTTATGAAGTAAAAGATAAACAAATTACAACTCATCTTACTTTTTCTAGTTTTTTTGTTCAAGGAGAATGTGAAATCGAAGGGGTAAAAGCTAAAATTGAACATAATTCTTGTACTATATTAATTCCTAATGGTCTTACGGATGTAAAGGTTACTACTCCATGGAATACTAAAACAATTAAATTAGATCCTAAAGTAGATGAAGTTCTTGATTTTGAATTAGAAGAAACTAAACTTTATTTAGCAGTTGGAGAGAAAAGAAAATTAGGAGTGTCTGTAGATCAATTAGGAAGTCCTAATATTGTGCCAAGTTTTACTAGTAAAGATGAAAATATTTTAAAAATTGAAGATGGTTTATTAGTAGGAAATGGAAATGGTGTTACAACTGTAAGTGTTCAAGTAGGAAATATTTTACATGAAGCAACAGTTACTGTAAGTGACTTGTATCATACTCCTTTGTTAGAATTAAAAAAAGAATACATGAAATGTGGCATTTATAATGAAGAACAAAATAAATTATTAGATGAAGTATTGTCTTATAAAATTAATAAAGCAGGGTATCAAACTCGTGCAGGTGTTGTGGCCGCTTTGAGATTTTTAACTTTAGAATTTCCTTATCAATTAAATTACTTTTTTGAAAATGGTCGAATCAATAATAATACTGGAGGTGCTCAAGTAGATGGAGAAGGAAGATTTTATCATAAAGGATTGTATTTAAATTCTTATAAATTTAATGAATTAACCAAATACCCAAAATCTTATGGACCTGCTACATGGGGTTGTCCACTTACCAATTGGCAAGATGAAAGTGGATTTCATCCGGGAGTAAAATACCCAAATGGGTTAGATTGCAGTGGATTTATTACTTGGGCTATGTTCAATGGTGGATTTGACCCTAAAGATACTGGAGCTGGTGATAATCCTGAAACAACTGATGATTTAAGTGATTTAGGAACTCACATTTTAATTACAAGAGAACTTTTAAATAGTCATGTTATAAAAGCTGGAGATATCATCGCGACGGATGGACATATTGCTATGGTTGGTGGTATTACCAATGATACGGTTTATGTGGCTGAATCTACTACATATTATCATGGAGTTGTCATGCATCCTTATACTTATGATGAATTACTCGCTACAGACTATTTAACTTATGTTATTAATATGGATGATTATTATAAAACAAATGGTCAAGGAGAAGGAAATTATACAGCATACTGGGAATAAAAAAATACACTTTTAAGTTCGAAGTGTATTTTTTAATCTTCTTTTTGAATTAAATCATCTAGGCTAACTTGTAAAGCAACTGATATTTTATAAAAAGTATCTACAGAAAAATTATATGCAACTTTTTCACTTTCAATTTGTCTAATAAAGTCATGAGAGAGTCCGACCATCTCAGCTAATTTTGCAGAAGTAATTCCTTTTTTTTGGCGATATTTTTTTATGTTTTTACGAATCGTATCATATATGTTTATATCATATTCAGTCATATTTCTCACCTATTACTATTGTATAAGAAAAAAATCTTTTAATATGTTAGGCAATACTTAACAAAAAGTTCAAAATAAGTTATAATAGAAATATAATTGAAGGACATACTAAGTAGTAGGTGAAAATATGAAACAGAAAAGATATTTCATAATTATTATTTTATTTTTGATATTATTTGGTGTTGTAGGAAGTACCTATGCTTATTGGAAATATAGTGATACCCAAAGCTTGTCAGATGTTGTAGGAACAAAATGTTTACAACTAACCATGCATAATGAAACAAGTGGAATTACTATCACAGATGCTGTCCCAAAAAGTGATGAAAAAGGAAAATCCCAAGATGGTTATACCTTTACCATAAAAAATACTTGTAATACCATAGCCTATTATCAAGTAAACTTAGAAGAAATAGAAGAAACAAAACGATTAGAAGATAATTATATTAAAGTAAGTTTAAATGAAAGTGAAGGAAAGTTATTAAGCAAATATGAAGAAGTAAATCCAACTATCAAAGAAATAAATTTTACAAGTGATAAGTCACATAAATTAACAAGTGATAG
>CANQEG010000010.1 GCA_947594705.1 uncultured Bacilli bacterium
CATATTTTTACTAAAAATTGAAACTTTTATCTGATTTTTTGGGCATTTGGTATTCTAAGGAAAATTTTTGATATTTTCTCTTTTTTCTTGCAAAAATAAAAAATTTTGATACAATAATTGTACAAAAAAAGGTGAGAAAAATGATTATAATAGATGAAGACAAATATGTTTATGAAAAATATGACAATATAAACCATAGTTCGTTTCGTTTTATTTTAAAAAATAATGCCAATAAAATTTTAATGGACCGAATTCATGTTACAGATGTTTATCAAATTCGCGACCATGATTTTATAGTTGTATCTGAAGTACCAAATAAAAAGCACTTTTATTTAGAACATATTGATATAAAACTACATAAAACTTTATTACATGGAGAATTTGAAACGTGCGATAATATTCATAATCATCAAATATGGTTGCTTCAAAAAAACAAACAAGAGGGTTCCATCATATATAATAGCTGGAATCAAAAAAAATATTATTTTCCTGAATACTTATCAGGAATGACTTTAAAAGAATTTCCTCAAAAAGGGCAAATGTTAGAATTAACTTTAATTTTAATCGCAAATAAAAAATTTGATAAATTAAGAATAGGAATGAATCCTTATACTTTAGAAGTATTTCAAATTTATAGTACAAACTTAAGTAAAATCTTTCCCATAAATAAAAATAGTATCTTTAAAAATAGTGATGAAGTAGAATTTTTGCTAAATCAAATCGTTGAAGAACAAAATAGCTTAACTTTAGAAAGAAAACCAAAGAATGAAATTTAAAAATCATTCTTTTTTATTGCAAATAAAAATAGTTTTTGTTAAAATAAACGACAAAGAACAAAAATGGGGCTTATAAGAAAGGAAAGAAAAAATGGAAGCTACCATTACTGCGGTGACATCTACCGACAAAGATGTAATTGTAAAAACACACCAAAAAGATTTTGAAATGTTTGGTGGTCATAGTGCGAATATTTGTTATACGCAAAAAGATTGGGAAGGTATTTTAAACGAACCAAAAGAAAATACGGAAAAGAGAATCCATGCAAATAAAAAGAATAACCATCATAGTGTGTTCGGACATCCACATATTTCAGTTTATTTAGTAGGAATACCAAAATTATTAGCCATGATTTTAAATAATGAACATGAATATTACACCAGTGAAAAATCAGCAAGATATACCAAAATGAATCCAACCGAAAGAGAACTTTTCTTATATGAAAAATGGACCAATTTATTTGAAAAGAAAATTAAAAGTATGTATCCAAATGAACCATATTTAGAAAAAAACGGACATAAACTGGCTATGGAAAATGCTCGTTACTTAATAAGTGTTATGACTCCCACAAAGATGGAATATACCACTAGTTATCGCCAATGGAATTATCTTTATCAATTTTCTCAAAGAATGTTAACCCAAAACACGGATAATACCTTAATAAATTTATTAAAACCAAGTTTAGAAGAATTTGTGGCTTGTTTAGAAAAACTTGGAATTATTACAGATGAAATCAAAGACTATCGAAAAAGAGATTTTACCTTTATTGTAGATGATAATAATTACCCTGAATACTTTGCCAATATTTATAGTACCAACTATTTAGCTACCTTTGCCCAAATAGCGCAGCAACAAAGACATCCTAGTTTGTACTATACAATAATGCTTCCGAAAAATGAAATGTTTTTTACACCTCCAATCATTGAAGAGGATGAAAAATTAAAAAAAGAGTGGTTAGAAGACATAGCAAGTCTTTCAAAACTTATGCCTCAAGGAAGATTAGTCATGGTAAATGAAACGGGAACCTATCAAAATTTAATCAAAAAACTACAAGAAAGACTTTGTACTTGTGCCCAATTAGAAACTTGTATGCAAAATTATCAAACATTATTAAAATATACCAAAGCTTTAAGAGAATCAAATGATGTGAGACTTGCTAAAATACTTGAAAACTTAGAACCATTTGAAAAAGGTGCTAGATGTTTAAGTGGTTATGTTTGTACCGATCCATGTGGTTTTAAAGAGGGAATTACATTAACTAGAAAAATATAGAAAAGAGGAAAAGAAAATGAAAAAAATACTTGTTATCGCTCTAATGTTCTTTCTTATTCCTTATTTAGTAGAAGCCAAAAGTACTTATTGGCAAACATACTTTGAAAAATTAGGAAGTTTAGAAGTATACCCAAATTATAATCGTTCTTCTTTTTATACCAAATGGGAAAATGTTGAAAAAACGTATCATTTAGATAGTAATAGTGCAAATACAGATTCCTTTGTTCATTTTAATAAACATATAATGAGTAAAAATATGGTATTTGAAGGTGCAATTTCATCTATCACCAGTTCCAATTCTAGTGTTGTAACCGTAGAACAAAAAGAGTATGATTTTCAAAAAGAGAAAGAATATTTTTATAATTATATAGATTCTTATAATGAATTAACTCTTCAAGAATTAAATGAAAAAGCAAATACCAAATATAGTACCAAACCAACATGGTGGAGCTTTAATGGGTTTACGAAAGAAATTACCAATTGGTGGGAAGCTTATGGTCTAAAAGAAGAACCAACGAAAGCCACCGAAATCATTCTTCATGGCCATGACTTAGGGTCTTCGAAAATTACTATCAAAAAAACTGGAAAAGAAGATATAGTAATAGATTGGAAAAACGAATTAAAATTGTATAATAAAAATAGACTAGATGGAGTAATTGCCATATTAGAAAACTGGGATACCTATCAAAATGACTTTCCTTTCATAGAAGAAAATAAAAATAAATATAATTTAATCTATGAAATAGAGGATGCCACCGATATCAAAGAAATCATCGATGCCTTAAAAGGAAAAAATATTACCATTCGTTTTGATATTCATCATGCCAATAATTTCTTCCAAGAATACTATGTAAATGGAAAAGATATAAAAAATGATGTTTCCAAAGGTTTTACATATTATACCAATATCTCTTATGAAACTTCTAAAAACAAAGAGAAAATTGATGCTTTACTTCCAAGTGAAAAATTATATATTGATTTTGCCTATCATGGAACAATTCCAACCAAATATACAGTAACATATAATATCACAAATTATGTAAATGATATGTTTCTAAAAGAAGCCAACTGCCTTAAAACAGACCTTGCTTGTCAAAACAAAGCCAAACAAGAAGCAACTGAATATGCAAAAAATGGTCTTTTTACCTTATATACTTATAAGGAAGACACCAATGAATTAAAAGAAATACAAATGGCTTTAAAGGCTAGTTCCAACGGAGAAATTACGTTAAATTTTGATAATTTTTCAAGTTATGTATTAGCCAAAGCCAAAAATGTCGAGACAACAAACAACAAAATAGAATCCGAAGAAGAAAATCCGCAAACAAGTGATAATCGAAATGCTATGCTTCTTTTATGGACTATAAGTGTCGTTGGAATAATGTTTAGCATTCCTCTTTATTGCAAAATAAAATAGATGATTGAAAAAAGAAAAATATTTTTATACAATAATTACTAGGAGGCAACCCATGGAATTAGACATGAAAAAAATAAAAGAATTAAATAGTTCAGAAATTTATACTTTCTTTTTACCCATGCTAAATCATATTTATACATCTCTAAAATATATTGGTATTAATCGTTTGGAATATGATGAAATAGTAAAAAAAGAAATTAAAAAGTTAAAAGAAACCAAAAGTGAAATTTTAGATTATGAAAGTTATTTAAAAAGAAAAATTAACTATCAATTAACCAAAAACGCGAAGAAAAAATTTTTACAAACCGAAAGTGCTATGAAAATCATAGATGCTTATATCAATCAAAAATTTACTTTGGTAAAAAATGAAAAAGATGCCTTATTATATTTTAAAAAATTAAATGCCTTTTTAGAAACATATAATTATAATCCTTCTCCTGATGTATTAACGAAATTAATAAATCAAAATGTTTTCTTTAAAGAAATGATTGAAACCATCGTAAAAAAATATCTAGACCAAATTAAAAATGGTGAATCAGAAAAATTATTTGAAAACAATCTTTTAATTTCAACGATAGATACATTTTGTATGATGAATGATATTGAAATCAATTATATGGTAGAAAATAATATAGAATCTTTAAATACAAAAACAGATGCTTTAACAACATATTTAAAAGAAATTCATGAAACGCCTTTATTAACCAAAGAAGAAGAAAAACAGATTGCTATGAGAGTATTGGAAAAAGATTCTGAAGCAAGAAAAATATTAATTGAAAGAAACTTGCGATTGGTAGCGAGTATTGCGAGAAAATATACTGGACTAGGACTATCTTTGTTAGATTTAATTCAAGAAGGCAATATTGGGTTAATAACAGCTGTGGATAGATATAATGGAAATAAAGAGTGTGGGTTTTCTACATATGCCACTTGGTGGATTAGACAAGCGATTACAAGAGCAATTGCCAATAAAGGAAGAAATATAAGAATTCCAGTCTATTTGTATGAAAAATTAGGAACCTATAAAAAAGAATATGCCAAACTAAGTGATGAATTAAAAAGAGAACCGACAGTAGAAGAACTTGCTAGTCAAATGAATACCTCTTTAAAAACCATAATAGATTTACAAAAATATCAAAATGATACCATTAGTATGAACATTAAAATCCAAGATGAGGATGATAGTGAACTTTCTGAATTTATTCCCATAGAAGAATCTACTCCAGAAGAAATATGTATTGCCGAAGAATTGCCTTTAGAAATTCAAAAATTATTTGAACAAAGTAATTTAAAGCCTCAAGAAATAGAAATATTAATGTACCGGAATGGGTTTCATAACCACAATCCAATGACCTTAGAAGAAATATCATCTATCTATGGTGTAACAAGAGAAAGAATTCGCCAAATTGAAGCCCAAGCGTTAAAGAAACTTAGAAACACAAAATATGTACTTGGATTAGCTATTTATACAGAAAATCCAAATAAATCATTAAAAAACATAGAAGAATTTAAAGAAAAATCATTAGATATTGCCAATCGATATAAAGCATTTACTAGAACTCCCAAAACAAAGAAAGAGAAAATGGAGGAAAAAAAGAAAACCATAAATACGGAAAAACCACAGGTAAGAGAAGAAGTAACCAAAGAAGAATATGCTCAAATTTTAGAAATATTGAAAACGCCAACATTTCAAGAAATGATGAGTATGTTATCTATCAAAGAAGCTACCATTATTTTACTAAGATTAGGGTTTATGGACAATAAATATTTTTCTGTAAGTGCCATTGCTAATTTCTTAAAAATAGAAGAACAAGAAGTATTAGAAATTACGAAAAACGTAGTACAATTATATCAACAAAATATCAATCATTTTTTAGATGAAGCCGTTATGAAAATGAATCAAATTACTGAAGAACAAGAAAAATTATCGTTAAATTATACCCCAAAAAATAAATAATATAAATTTTCATTGACTTCAAAGAAACAAGTTATGTATAATAAGATAAAGTAAAGGAGAACCAAAAATGAAAAAACAAAAAATAAATTATCAAACTGAAGAACAAAAGGAAATGATAAAATTTGGCATAGTTATGCTAGTTGTAATTTTTATTATAGTTGGAGTGTATTTTCTAAGTAAAGCATTGATAAAACCAGAAGTTGAAGAATATGCGTATCAAACTGGAACTGTAAGTACTGATACTGTAATAGTAGGAACTATGTTAAAGAAACCAGAAAGTGAATACTATGTCTTAGCGTATGATGAAAATAGTGATTTTGCCAATGCTTATTTAACTTATGCAAATTATTATAAAAACAGTACGAAAGCTACAAAAATATATTATCTAAATTTAAATCATGTATTTAATAAAGAGTATTTTGTAACGGAAAATAGCAATCCAAAAGCCAAAACTATCAAAGAATTAAAAATGATAGATGGAACATTAATCAAAATTCAAAAAGGAAAAATTGTGAAATATTTAGAAGGAATTACAGACATTAGTAAAGAATTAAAAGTAGAGAAGGAGTAAAACTTCTCTTTTCATTTGGAAAAAAATATGATACCATTAAAGAGAATGAGAGATGGGAAAAATGAATAAGAAAATGGTCGGCTTTCCATTAAGATGGGTATGTGTAGTCATCTTTATCACGGCAATTGTAACGAGTTTAACAACAGGTTTAATTATTTATAATAATAGTAAAATTGTATTAGGGTCAGCTAGTATCAAAGATGATGATGCCTTAAGAGAATTTTTAAGAGTGTATAATGGCTTAGATAAAAGTTACTATGAAGATATTGATAAAAGTAAAATGATTGATGCCGCGATTGAAGCAATGTTAAATTATTTAGGGGAAGATTATTCTACATATATGAACAAAGAAGAAACCAATAATTTAGCCAATCGTTTAAGTGGTAAATTTTTAGGAATTGGTGTTTCTATCTCCAATGGCAATGAAATTGTAAAAGTTCATCAAGATACTCCTGCCGAGAAAGTAGGGCTTGAAAATAACGATAAAATAATTCGTATCAATGATAAAGATACCGAAGGACTAACACAAAGTGAAGTGGCCAATTGCATTAGTAAAACTGAAGAAAATACGATTGTTGTATTAAGAGGAGAAGAAGAGCTTACTTTCCATGTAAAAGCCGAGATGATAAATACTCCTTTAACGACTGAATTAATAGAAACAGAACAAAACAAAATTGGGTATATTTCCATCGAATCTTTTACCAATACAGTGGGCGAAGAATTTACCAAAAGTCTAAAAGAATTAGAAGATAAAGGTATGAATAGACTAATTATTGATGTAAGAAGTAATTCTGGAGGTTATTTAAAAGGTGCGACGGAAATTGCTAGTTTATTTATTGAAAAAGGCAAAAAAATTTATAGCTTAGAAGGAAAAGATAAAACCGAAGATTATTTTGATGAAACCGATGAAAAAAGAGATTATTTAATTGCTATATTAATGGATGAAAATTCTGCCAGTGCCAGTGAAGTATTAATCGCAGCTTTAAAAGATAATAAAACTGTAATGTTAATTGGTAAAAATACCTATGGAAAAGGAAAAGTACAACAAACAAAAAAGTTAGAAGATGGTAGCATGGTAAAATATACCACAGCTAAATGGTTTACACCGAATGGTAGATGTATTGATGAAATAGGAATCGCTCCTGATTACGACATAGACTATGAACAAGATGAAGAAGGAAACTATATTGATTCAATGTTAGAAAAAGCAATAGAACTATTGAGTTAGTTCTATTTTTTATTAAAGAATTATTGAAAATTTATAGAAAATTATATTTCTTTTCTTTCAATATTTTTTGTAGTTAATATTTTTTGATTTTTTTTATTTCGAAAAATAATTTCATAACCACATATATTAGCAATTCTTTCAATAGTTTCAAAATTTATATCGGTTTTCATTCTTTCGTAATCACTAAGGGTAGAACGACCAATAAATGCTTTTTTTGATAATTCTTCTTGGCTTAAATTTGCTTCATGTCGTAATGTTTTGATTATTTTCCCTATCATAGTATCTCACCAAATTTATTGTCGCATTTTTTATAATATCTTTCTTGACTTGTGGAGAAACTCGGAGTAAAATGGAATAAAATAGTGGAGTTTCTCCACAAATGAGGTGGGAAATGAAAAAAATATTTTTAATTTTCATAGTTCTTAGCATTATGGTATTTTATGGTCTAGAAACAAAACAAAGAAAAAATATCGAAAATAACATATCAAATTTATTGGCAATTTATCAAAATGATGAAAAAATTGATAAAATTCCTACAAAAGAAAGTAATGTTTTATTTGATGAAGAACAAAGTACATGTGATAATGATGCCAAAATAACATGGAATTATGATATATGGGGACCAGTAATTTCCAATTTAAAACTAACAAAAACAAAATGTTTTTTACATTTTAGAGATTATTATAAAATAAAAGTAAATGAAAATACAATAAGAGTTCCTATAACAAAAGGGACTACTGAAATTTCATCAAATGGAAATATTTTATTATGTAACAATGGAATTAATTTAAAGGAAACAAATGGGCAAATTTTGTTAAGTAATATTACCAAAGATGCCACTTGTAACTTTTATGAAAGACAACTGATGCAATAAATAATTTAGATAATACAGATAATTTTTTATTATTTTTAACTAATGAAGAAGTAGAAAATGCATTAACAATAGGTGAAGATAAAAATTTAACAATAGATTTAAATGGTTATACAAAAAGTGGAAGAATTGAAAATTTAGGAAATATAAAAATATTTTCTTCTAAAACAGAAAAAGGAACATGGAAAACAAATACAACTATTTCTCCAGTTATAGTCGGACATAATAATAGTACCCTTCAAGTAGAAAATTTAAAAATAGAAAGTCCATATAGTTGTTTAGCAATATATGAAAAATCGAAAGGGAAATTTATAAATACAGAATGTACTGGGAATACAGGTTCAGCTATTTTTACTAAAAAAGAAACAACTTTGGAAGTAATATCATCAAAATTGGAAGCGCTATATGGAATAGGAGGAGAAGGCGGAGAAATCATAGTAGATAATTCTCATATCATTGGAACAGAAAGGGCTGGAATCCAAATTAATACAAATTGTACAGGAAATATCATGATAAAAAATTCCAGTAAAGTGGACGGACCAAAAGGAATAGGAATAGCATTCGCGGGTTCAGGGACTCTTACATTAGATGGAACAGATAGTAGCTATCCTATCATAACTGGAGGAACAGTAGATAGTGGTAGAGCAATTAGTATAGACACAAAAGAAACAATATTTTATTTTAATTATGGAGAAACCTTTGGACATATTATAAATACAATACAGGGAACATTGGTAGTAAGAGATGGAAAAACGTTAAAAACCGAAACCAAAGATGGGCAAGTTCATACGTATCTTGAATAAACATTTTTAAAAATTTTTCACCTATCTTGACACTTTTCATGTATAATAAAGATATGGAAGGTGAAGTAATGAAACTAGAAGTAACAACAATTAATACAATATTAATGGTTTTATCTACATTTATATTTAGTTTAATATTAGTTCCTATTTTTAAAAAAGTTGCTTTTCATATAGGAGCCATCGATTATCCTAACAAACGAAGACTAAATAAAGTACCTATGCCAACAATTGGGGGAGTCGCTGTATTTTTTTCTTTTTTACTAGGTTATATGATATTTGGAAATAAAAGTAGTGAAATGATTTCCATCTTAATTGCCAGTTTTATTATTCTTATGGTAGGACTCATCGATGACATTAAACCCATCAGTGCCAAATATCAGTTTTTAGGACAGTTAATCGCAGTCAGTGTCATTATTTTTTATGGAAAAATTAGTATTGAGCATTTTACTATTTTAGGATTAGATATTATTTTCCCAACTCCTATTAATTATCTTGTAACCATTTTATTTATGGTCGGAATTATCAATGCCATTGATTTATCGGATGGAATGGATGGATTAAGTAGTGGAATTTCTATTATTTACTTTGTAACAATTTTAATGATATCTTATCTACTTGGAATGTCTGGAAATATAGATACCATTATATCAATCTTAATGATCGGGGCATTATTAGGCTTTTTGGTTTACAATTTTCCTCCGGCCAAAATATATATAGGAGATTCTGGAAGTAATTTTATGGGACTCATGGTTGCCACTACGGCCTTATATGGGTACAAAGTAGCGACCTTTACTTCTTTACTCATTCCTCTACTCATTTTAGCTACTCCAATAATTGATGTTTTATTTTCCATTATTAGAAGAAGTTTAAAAAAAGAAAATCCTTTTACTACTCCTGATAAAGAACACTTGCATCATCAACTTTTAAAATTAAAATTTTCTACCAAACAATCCTTAGCGGTCATTTACTCTATCAACATGGGCTTTTCCATAGCCTCCATATTATATGCGATTAACTATATTCAATATGCCATCGTTTTATATGTAATATTAATGGTTGTATTCTTATTTATCGTTTTAAAAACAGAAATTTTATTTCCCAAAAAAGGAGGAAAGAAACATGACTAAAAAAGAAAAAATAGGTGAAATTGTTCGGTATCTAATTGTTGGGGTATTAACAACTATTATAAGCCTTATCGTTTACTATGGTTTAGTGTATACCATCTTAAATCCTGAAAATGGCATAGAACTTCAAATTGCTAACGTAGTGAGTTGGGTCATCTCAGTCATTTTTGCGTATGTTACCAATCGTATCTTTGTATTTAAAAGCAAAGAAGAAAAAAAATTAAAAGAAATTAGTAAATTTTTTGGGTCTCGCATTGTAACCTTACTAATGGACATGGCTATCATGTTTGTAGGAGTAACGATTTTAAGAGGAAACGATAAAATATTTAAACTCGTAAGTCAAGTTGTTGTCATTATTTCTAATTATGTATTGAGTAAATTATTTGTCTTTCAAAAAAAAGCAACCACTCAAAAAAAAAAGAAATCATGCCCCAAATGGCTCCGAAACATTGAAATAAAATATTTATATCTTTTACCATTATTACCAATATGTAGTATTATTACAAACGAAACTACAACTTATATAATAACCATTGGGTATTTCACAATCTTATTTTTATATTTTTTTCTAACACTTTGGTATAAAAAAGAATCTCGTTTTTTTCTCATTTTTTTACTTAGTTATCTTTTGATAGGAATCTGTTATTTTATTGCCAAAGAAACTCCTTACTTCGAAAATAGTCTTATGTTAATAGGAATTTGCTTTTTCTTTGTATCAACGTTATATTTTATAAATAAAAAAGAACGAATTAGTGAAACTATTTTACCGACTTTATTTTTTGAAACAATTATCATCGCGATGCTATTTTTTAAAGAATTACCATTAGAACTTTTACAACTTTCTACCGTAACCCTTCCATTTGCGATAATAAGATTAAAAAAACATCAAAATTATCTTACCAAATATGTAGGATTTATGCTTCTTTTATTTTTCTTAATCATCTATCATTTAGATTATCTATGTATTTTAAGTCTTATCATATTAGGGTATACCATCATCAAAGAAAAAAATTTATCTCCAAGCAAAAAAGTATTAAATGTTGTATTAGTAATTGCGTTTCTAGGAACTACCGGTCTTTGTTGGTATACTGAGCTTTCTTATGTATTGAAAAATGAACTTTCCCTAGATACGTTATTATGGCAAAATCATTCCAATGAAATTGTAGAAAATACATCCTTATTAATTCATGCGAATATCGAAGAACAACTTTTTGGAATAAATGGTATCGAAAGCATACCATATCAAAAAACAGATGTCGATATTGCTCATATAATTTTTTCTACAGGAATTATAGGAAGTATTGTGTATCTTTTTAGTATGATATATATCTTAAAAAAGGTAAAATGGCAAAAAGAAAATACATTTCTATTCATAATGTTCATTCTTTATTCTTTATGGATTGGCAATGTCTTTACAAGTGCTTTTAGTACAATAATTCTTGGTATGATGTTAAAACAAGAAAAACCGCAAAAGAAAATCTTAATTGTATCAAATATGTATCCATCTAAAAAATTTAAACATTATGGTTCATTTGTAAAAAATAGTCAAAAATATTTAGAAGAAATAGGCTATCTTTGTAATATTGTTTACTTAAAGAAGCATGCGAATCGAATGATAAAATATTTATCTTATATTCCTTTTTATAGCAAAGCTTTTTTGAAATCACTCTTTATTTCTTACGATGTATATTATATTCATTTTGTTTCTCATTCCTCCTTACCAGTCTTGCTTGGAAAATTAACTGGAGAAACATCTCTTATTTGTAATGTCCATGGCAATGATTTAGTTTCTGATAGTAAAAAAGATTGGAAAAATAAATTTTTCACCACCTTAGCGTTATCTCATAGCACTCTCGTGATTTCTCCTTCCCATTATTTTAAAGAAATCTTAGAAAAAGAATATCATCTTCCGGAAGAAAAAATAAGAATTTCTCCTTCGGGAGGAGTAGATACAGAAAAATTTAAAAAGCAAGACAAAAAAGAAGCTCAAGAAAAACTAGGATTAGAAAAAGACATGATTTATTTAGGAATGATAAGTCGAATTGAAAAAGATAAAGGATGGGATACATTATTAGAAGCCTTTTCTTTACTTCAAAATGAAAAATATTATCCTAAAATGAAACTGATTATCATTGGTACTGGGGAAGAACAAAAACAATTTACTGCTAAAATAAAAGAATTAAAGTTAGAAGAAAAAGTGATGCAAAAAAACTTTGTTTCTCAAGAAGAATTAGTAACCTATTATAATGCCTTTGATGCGTTAATATTCCCAACTAGAAGAAAAAGTGAATCCTTAGGACTTGTCGGATTAGAAGCGATGGCTTGTCAAACTCTTGTAATTGGATGTACATTATATGGTCCAAAAGAATACTTGCGTGATAAAGAAAATTCTTTAGCCTATTCTAAAGATGACAAAGAATTATTAGCGAAAAAAATAAAAGAATTTATGGCATTAACTACCAAAGAAAAAGAAAAAATGGTGAAAAAGATGCAAGAAACTGTAAAAAAATATGATGCCAATACAGTCAAAGAAGAATTACAAAAAATATTTCACTAGGGGGAGTTATGAAAACTGGAATAATTATTTTAAATTATAATGATAAAGAAAATACTAAAAAAATGTTAGAACAAATAAAAGAGTATCAAAATTTAGACCAAATTGTTGTTGTTGATAATTGTAGCACAGATGATTCCTTAAAAGAACTACAAATTTTTGAAAGTGCTAAAATTAAAATAGTAAGTGCCAAAGAAAATAAAGGGTATGCCTGTGGAAATAATATTGGCTTAAAATATTTAGAAGAGAATACGAATGTAGAAATCGCCATTATTTCTAATCCTGATATCATAGTAGAAGAAAGTGTCATTACTGAACTTGTAAATGATATGAAAAAAAATAAAAACATTTCTTTTTTAGGACCAAAAGTTTTAGAAAATGGTTATGTAATAAAAGGTTGGAAACTTCCAAGTTATTTTAGTGAGTTGTTATCTACAATGAACTTTTTAGGAAGATTTAGTAAAAAATTACAACGATATAAAAAAGAATATTATCAACAAAAATTAACAAAAGTCGAAGTAATTCATGGAAGTTTTTTCCTTGCACGGTTAAAAGATTTTAAAAAAATAGGGTATTTTGACCCGCATACCTTTTTATATTATGAAGAAAACATTATTGGCAAAAAAGCCCAAGAAAAAAACTTAAATATCTATGTCGATACAAGTGTAAGTGTAACACATAACTTATCTCAAAGTGTAGATAAAAGCTTAAAAAAAATTGCCAAATATAAAATATTAAAACAAAGTATGTTTTATTATGAAAAAACTTATAATCATTTAGGAATAATAAAAACCTTTTTGTTAAAAATATTGTATTATATAAGCTTAATGCTATCTTATCTTACTTTTTGGATATAGAAAGAAGGAGTTATGAAAAATATCATCATAATTGGTTCTCGAGGATACAACTATCCTTATGGCGGTTGGGAAACCTTTGTAACAAATTTAGTAAAAAATACCCATGATAAAAATATTACCTATTATATTCCATGTCTTACTACAAAAAAAGAAGAAGATAAAAAAATAAAAATAATAGACCATGTAATTTGTCCCCAAATATATATAAAAGCCCAAGGATTTATCACGATGTTTTTATTTACTATAAAAGCAACAGAGTATTTTTTAAAATATATAAAAAAAGAACAATTACAAAATGTAATAATATTAGAATTAGGATGCAAAGTTGGACCATTCTTTCCTTTTTGGCACCATAAATTAAAAAAACAAAATGCCAAATTAATAATAAACCCAGATGGTCTTGAATGGAAAAGAGAAAAATGGCCGAATTGGATTAAGTTGTGTTTTAAAATAAGTGAATCCTATTGCATTCGGTATAGTGATTATTGTGTTTGTGATTCTAAATCCATTCAAAAATATGTCAAAGAAAAATATCAAAATAAAAATTTAAAAACGAAATTTATTGCCTTTGGAGCGTATGAAAATAGAAATCCAGAAAAAAATGAATTGGTCCATCAAATATTTGCCAAATATCATATCAAAGAAAATGAGTATTTTTTAATTGTGGGAAGATTTGTTCCCGAAAATAATTATGAACTAATGATAAAAGAATTTATGAAAACCAAAACAAAGAAAGATTTAGTGATTATTTGTAATATCAAAGAAAATGAATTTTTAAATCATTTAAAAACTACTACTCATTTTGAAACAGACAAAAGAATTAAGTTTATTGGGACAGTTTATGAAGAAGAAGCATTGCTATATATTAGAAAAAATGCTTGCGCATATATACACGGACATTCGGTAGGAGGAACCAATCCTTCTTTATTAGAAGCTCTTAGTATAACAGATATCAACATTTTATTTGATGTTTGTTATAATAAAGAAGTAGGAGAAAATAGTTGCTTTTATTTTAATAAACAAGAAAATTCGTTAAAAGAAAAAATTGAAAAAGTAGAAAAATTAACAAAAATAGAAAGAAAAGAATATGGAGAAAAAGCCAAACAAAGAATTCATGAAAACTATACTTGGGAAATTATTGTAAAACGATATCATGAAGTATTTGATGAATTATTGCAAAAATAAAAAAAAGCTTAGTTTTCAAATAAACTAAAAATGATGTTTTTGATATAAAAAAACGTTTTTTAAAATAAGTATATTTTAGATAAATTAAGGTTTTAAATTTGCTATCTTTCTGGTTATTTGATATACTACTAATAGATATATAGGTGAGGTGAAACAAATGAAAACGACAAATGAAAAATATGCCGTGATTGTAAATCATGTAACAAAATCATTTAAAATTTATTATGATAAAGCCAGTACTTTAAAAGAACATTTAATATTTTGGAAACGAAATAAAAGCGAAATGTTTACCGCTTTAAAAGATATCGATTTGAAAATTGAAAAAGGGGAAACTGTGGGATTAATTGGGGTAAATGGTTCTGGAAAAAGTACCCTTTTAAAATTAATGACAAAAATTATATATCCTAACAAAGGAACGGTAACAACGTATGGAAAATTAACAAGTCTTCTAGAACTTGGAGCAGGATTCCATAATGATTTTACCGGAAGAGAAAATATTTATTTTAATGCCTCAATTTTTGGACTCACCAAAAAAGAAATAGACCAAAGATTAGATGAAATTATTGAATTTTCTGAATTAGGAGAATTTATAGATAACCCAGTACGTACGTATTCATCTGGAATGTATATGCGTCTTGCTTTTTCCATTGCAATCAATGTAGATGCAGAAATACTTTTAATTGATGAAATTTTAGCAGTAGGGGACCAACACTTTCAAGAAAAATGTTTTAAAAAATTAAGAGAGTTAAAAGAAAGTGACAAAACAATTGTGATTGTAAGTCATGACTTAGGAAATATTGAGAATCTTTGTACCAGAGCAGTTTGGATTGATGAAGGCCATATTGCTATGGATGGAAAACCAAAAGATGTAATCAAAGAATACCTTAAAAAGTGTGGGTGAGAAATATGAGTATCTTTAAAAATTTATATCAATATCGAGAATTATTAAAAACCAATGTCCAAAAAGAAATTAGAGGAAAATATAAGGGCTCTTTTTTAGGCGTTTTATGGAGTTTTTTGAATCCCTTACTAATGGTTTTAGTGTATGCATTAGTGTTTCCTTATATTATGAGAGTTCCTGTCGATAACTATTTAGTATTCTTAATTGTAGCAATTATTCCATGGAATTTCTTTACAACTTGTATTACAACAGGATGTAACTGCGTTTGGTTAAATGGGGGAATTATTAAAAAAGTATATTTTCCAAGAGAAATATTACCGGTAAGTGTCATTGTTGCAGGGTTAATTAATTTCTTTATATCATGCCTTATTATTTTATTATTTGTCATATTTGGTGGAGTAGGACTAAGCATTCATATTTTATGGTTACCACTCATCGCGATAATTCAAAGTATGTTAAGTTTAGGATTACTATTCATTTTAAGTGCTATCAACGTTTATGTTCGTGATGTTGAATATGTCGTAACATTCTTTTTAAATCTATTATTTTATGGAACACCAATTCTTTATCAAGCAAGTATGTTTCCTGAAAAAATTCGTTGGGTATTATATCTAAACCCTATGGCTCATTTAATTGATATTTATAGAAGTATTTTCTATTACAAAATGATGCCTAATTTGGGTTCTGTATGTTACATTTTAGCATTATCTTTCATGATTTTAATCATAGGTTATATGGTATTTAGAAAGTTAGAAAAAGGATTTGCTGAGGAGGTATAAATGAAAATAGCTGGTACAGTTATATTATATAATCCATCAAAAAACATTATTGAAAATATAAATTCTTATATGCCTTACGTAGATAAAATTTACGTTGTTGATAACTCTGAAAACCAAGATAATACAAATTTATTACCAAAAAATAAAAAAGTAAAGTACATAAACAATCATAGTAATTTAGGAATAGCAAAAGCTTTAAATATTGCATGTCAACAAGCAATAAAAGATGGTTATGAATGGATACTAACAATGGATCAAGATAGTAAATTTAAAAGCAATGACTTAAAAAAATTAATTAAGTTTGTAGAAAATAATAATACTGATAACTTAGGAATAGTAACTCCTTATCACAAAATAGAAACGAATATAAAAAAAAGCAAAGAAGAAATTGAACATCCTTTAGAAGTAATGACATCGGGGAACCTATTAAATTTAAAAATTTATTCAAAAATAAATGGTTTTAAAGACTGGCTTTTCATTGACTGTGTAGATATAGATTATTGTATGAATTTAAAAATTCATGGCTATGATATAATAAGACTTAATAATGTAGAATTAGAGCATCATTTAGGAAATCAAACAATTCATAATATACTGGGGCATAAGATAATATGTAGTAATCACCCAGCTATTAGACGTTATTACATAGCAAGAAACTGTTACTATATTTACGATATGTATTATCAATATTTTCCCGAACATTGTCAATTTATAAAAGGAGGATTAAAATTTCAAATTCGAAATATTATTTTATTTGAAAAAAATAAATATAAAAAAATAAGAAATATGTTTAGAGGAATAAAAGATTTTAAAAGAAAGAAAAAAGGAAAATATCCTTATTCAAACTAGGAGGTAAACGAAATGAAAGAAGAATTAGAAATTATAAAGGAATATATAGATAAAAATGCCACAATTTCGTTCGATGTATTTGATACATTATTATTAAGAAATGTATTAAAACCAACAGATGTTTTTAAAGCATTAGAAAAAAAGGCAAAAGAAGAGTTTAAAATTGAAAATTTTTCAGAGGAAAGAATAAAAGCAGAGGAAAAATCGCGAATTGGAAATGAAAATAATGAAACTACACTAGATAGGATATATTCGATATTAGAAAAAAAATTTGCAAAAAAACTAACCGATTTAAAACAAATGGAATTAGAAGTAGAAGAAAAATTTTTAATTCCAAATCCATTCATATATCAAGTATATAAATATGCGAAAGAAAAAGGCAAAGAAATCATCGTTATTTCAGATATGTATTTACCAAAAGAATTCGTAAAAAAAATTTTAAAAAAAAGTGGATATGATATTTTAAATATATATGTTTCTTCTGAAGATTTTAAAGTAAAATGGAATAAAACATTATTTGAAAAAGTAAAAGAAATTCATCATTTAAATATTGGAAAATGGTTACATATTGGAGATAATAAAATATCTGATTATGAAATTCCAAAAAGCATGGGAATAAATGCATATCTATATAAAGCAGTGGGAAAAAGAAGTGGATATCAAAATAAAACAGGTTTATTAGAAGAAAGTATTATAAAAGGAATAGAGCAAAATATGATATTTACCAAGGATTGTACAGATTGGGAAAAATTTGGGATAGAATGTGTATCACCCATTTATTATGGATTTACCAATTGGATTTATCAAATGACAAAAAAGCAAGATAACATTTATTTTTTAGCCAGAGATGGATACATTATAAAGCCAATATATGAAAAATTTTTGAAAAAATTAAAAAAAAATATAGACACATACTATTTATATTGCTCTAGAGCAACTTATCAACTTCCAACATTAGTAGATACCGAAAAATCGTTAGCATTAAATATATTAACTAGATATAATGTACAATTAAATCAAAAATTAAAAATGAAAAGTATACTAGAGACAATAGGATTAGATGAAAAAAAGTATGATAAAGCATTTCGAAATTTTGAATTAACACCAGAAACTATTGTTACTCCAAAAAATGTAAATCAAATAAAAAAATTCTTAAGCTATATTTATGATGATATTATAATAAAATTAAATGAAAAGAAAAAAATCGTTCAAGAATATATTGATAGTATGAATTTTAAAAAATATGACAATATAAATATTGTAGATATAGGTTGGGCAGGAAGCACGCAATACTCATTATATAAGCTATGTGATAAAAAAATCACCGGCTACTATTTTGGGACAAGAAAATCAATGTATGATGATGTAAAATACAATTCTTTTGGCTTTTTGTTTGATGGCGAGGAACCAGAAAATTATTTTAAATTTGTGGATAAGTATGTGATGATGTTTGAATTTATTTTTTCTGCACCTCATGGGTCTACAATTGGCTTTGAAAAAAAAGGAAAAGAAATTTTTCCAATATTAGAAAATAATGATAGTAACAAAGAAATTATAGAATGTTTTCAAAAATATGCCGTTGAAGCCTGTGAACAATATCTAAAATATTATGATGAATTAAAAGAGTTAAATAAAGATGTTATGTTAAATAATTACAAAACTTTTTTAATAGAAAGAAAATATGAACATTTAAAAATGTTCGAAAAAGTAACCGAAGCAGTTGGGTTTGATGGAGCAAGATTATCGTTTGTACCAACACTGAAAGAAAGTGATATAAGAAACAATTTAAATGAATTTTCCAAAAAAACTGATAGTGCAATGTGGCGTAATACTTTTTTAGTAGAAGGAATGAATCAAAAAGAATATGAAGCTTTTATAAAAGAATTAAATAGTAAAAAGTTTCAATTAAAATATATTGTAAAAAATATGAATATAAAAACTATCTATCAAACATTTAGATATCCAAGAACTTCTATTAGAAGAATAAAGAATTTTTTAAAGAGAAAGGAAGAATTATGAAAGAAGAAATCAAAGAAATTAAAAAATTTGTATATGAGCATAAAATAGCAATAATCTTATTATTTATTGTTTCACTATTTACCTATGGATTTAAAATATTTCATTACAGTATATCAATAGATACTGAAGTTTTAATTTCCAATACAATACCTTTATTAAAAAGTTGGATTGAAATTGGAAGACCTATATTAGTACTAATGAAATATATGTTTTCCTTAACTCCATTTAATCCCATGTTACATACTACAATAACTTATTTTCTTTTTACAATATTTGCTATCTTTAGTTATTATATATTTTATAGAATAACGAAACAAAAAAACTCATTTAAATTATTTGTATATGGGACATTCATATTAACTTCTGTAATATATATTGAACAATTAAACTTTACACTTCAAAGTGCTGAGATGACCATAGCAATGAATGTATTTTTACTTGGAATATTGTTCTTACAATTGTTATACGAAAAGAAAAAATGGTATTACGGAATATTATCAATATTATGTACAGGTTTTGCATTTGGATCATATCAATCTTTTGTAACTTTATATATTTCATACGTTTGTTTAATATTATTTTTATACATATTTTACAAAGAATTGAACTGGAAAAAATGTTTTAATTTTTTATCAAAATCTATTTTAATTTTTATCATTTGTATTATTCTTTATTTTATTGGAAGTAAATTAAGTATAGAATTTATCCATTCTATAAATTCATCATATTTAATAGATAAAATAAAATGGTTTGATGAACCTATTATGATAACAATAAAAAGAATAATTGATGTAGTTATAAAAAGTTACTTTGGTATTTTTAAGCATTGCAGTTTATTTGTAGGAATTTTATATACAATAGGCTTTCTTTTTGCGGCAGTATTTTTATTTAAAATAATAATAACAAAAGAATCAAGGAAAGATTTAAAAATTTTAAGTACAATAATATTATTTTTTGTTCCATTTTCACTTACTTTTTTATTAGGAGATAGTGAAGTTTATCGTGCTCAATTATCTTTACCAATTGTCATAGGTTTTTTCTTAACATTTTTAACTTTAAAATGTAAAAATATTGGAAATTATATAATAAATATAATGCTTATTCTATTTTTGATACAACAATGGGGTGTTACCAATAAATTATTAGAAAGTGATTATTATCGTTATCAAATGGATGTAAGTTATGCCAACAGATTGTATGATGTTTTAAATAAGTATGATTTAGAAAACAAAAGAGTTGTTATGTTAGGTTATTATTCACCTAATTCACCATTAATTACCACAAGAGGAGAAACAATGGGTTATTCTTTCTTTGAATGGGATAGAGGTTATATTTTTGGAGTTGGAAATCGTGCAGGATTTTTTATGAGAACTCTTGGTTATAATATTCAAATAAACACCCAAGAAGATTATGAATATGCTAAAAATTATGAAAATCAATTAGAAGCATTTCCAAAAGAAAATTGTGTTTTGGAAACTGAAGAATTAATTATTGTAAGATTATCATAAAACATATAATAATAGAAAAGTTAAATTTTAAGAGAAACATACTTATGAAAATGAACATGGCATAAAAATAAAAGTAATATTACTAGTTCATTTATTCCGTGTAAAAAAAGCATGATATAATATTACTAACAATTTACTTCAATTTTTTATGTTGTGTCTTGTATAGAAAGATGGAATTTTTATGAAAAAAGTATGGCAAAAAATAGATAAAAATTATATATGGATAACATGTATTACAATATTAATGTTTCTTCCTTTTTTAATATTCTATGTGAATGGCCATGATTCGCTTTATCATATTTCTAATGTATATGCTTTAAGTAGTAATTTTAATATTTTTCATTTATTTGATTACAAAATATTTCCTGTAATTGCTAAAGGTTTTGGGTATGGGTCGGGTATATTTTATCCTCAGTTATCACATATCTGTGCAGTTTTATTTCATTCGATAGGAAAATATTTTTCCCTTGAAACTATATCTTCTTTAAAATTTGTTCATATTTTAGCTTTCTGGTTATCCGGAATATTTATGTATCGTTTTATAAAAGAAACTGTAAAAGATAATCAAATAGCCTTTTTAGCTTCTTTGTTTTACATGACAATGCCATATCATATAATAGAAACTTATATAAGAGATGCTTTCGCTGAAATATTGATATTTTCCTTTTTACCAATTGTTATGTTAGGCTTACATTATTTGTTTCAAAAGGACTGGAAAAGATTTTACTTCTATTTTATAATAGGCTATGTTGGTTTAATAGAATCACATTTAGTATTAACGGTATATATTACAATTTTTTTAGGATTAGCCCTTTTATTACTTTATAAAAAATTTTTTCAAAAAGATATTTTTTTAAGGTTTTGTCTTGCTACATTTATTGTAACTTGTATCAATCTTCCTTTTTTAGTACCAATGATAGAACATAAAGTACTAGGAAATTATGCTGTGTTTCATGAAGGATTTATGACATCACTAGATAAAATAATTTGGCAAACAGTTCGTTTAAGATCTTTTGTAAATTATAGGTTTAGAGAATACGATAAATTATTATTTTCGATTCTAACACCATGTTTTATTTTAATCGCCTTTTTATGTATAAAATATAAAAAAATAAAGTCTAAAGAAAGCGATTGGCTTATTAAAACATCATTTCTTTTTGCCGGATTAAGCTTCTTAATGTGTACAATTTATTTTCCTTGGAAATATCTTCCTAGTTTTTTATGGATGATTCAATTTCCATGGAGATTAGAAACAATTTTATGTTTTGGAGTGAGCATTTTAGCAGCCTTTTCTTTAAAGATATGGAAACCTCAAACCAGAAAAAAAATTGTTATCATTTGTTTAATATTTTGTGCTTTAAGTACTTGTTATATTTTAATTAAATCAAGTTATGTAAAAATAGATATTAATGAAATCAATATTTCGGAAAAAGGTGTGGGTGAAAAAGAATATTTTCCTTATAAAACTATTGAAAATTTTGAATATTATGAAAATCGAAGCCAAGATGTTTTAGTAAAAGAAGGAAGTGGAGAAGTAACCTTAATAAAAAATGAATTTCCTAAATTACAATTTAAAGTTTCTGATGCTTCTACTTTAGAACTTCCAAGACTTTATTATTTAGGGTATGAAGTAAAAGCAAAAACAAATGATAAAGAATATAATATTCCTTATTATGAAAATGAATATGGTTTTATAGAAATAAAAGTAGAAGAAGAATCTGAAATAGAAGTAGATTATAAAGGAACAAAATTAGGAAATATAAGCAAAATAATATCTATTTTGACAGTTATTCTTTATATTGCTTATTTTCCAATAACTAGTTGGCAAGAAAAAAGAAAACTAAAGTGATTTACGCATAAAAAAAAGCATGATATAATAAAACTATCAAGGAAGTGAAGAGTTTGAAAAAAATTAGTATTATTGTTTCTTGTTATAATGAACAAGAATCATTGCCTTTATTTTATAAAGAAATCACGAAAGTAATGGAAGAAATGGACAAAAATACTTTTGAACTTATTTTTGTAAATGATGGAAGTAAAGATAATACTTTAAATATTATAAAGGACTTTGCAAAAAAAGATAAACGTGTCCGTTTTGTATCATTTTCAAGAAACTTTGGAAAAGAAGCTGCAATGCTAGCAGGACTCGATTACTCTACTGGAGATTATGTCACTTTAATGGATGCTGATTTACAAGACCCACCTAAAATGTTACCTGAAATGTTAGAAATAATAGAAAAAGAAGATTATGACTGTGTAGGAACAAGACGAGTAACCAGAAAAGGAGAACCACCAATTCGAAGTTTCTTTGCTAGAATGTTTTATAAATTAATTAACCACATGAGCAAAATAGAAATGGTTGATGGTGCAAGAGACTATCGTTTAATGACTAGACAAATGGTAAATTCTATATTAGAATGTCGAGAATATAATCGGTATTCAAAAGGACTTTGGAGTTTTGTTGGTTATAAAACAAAATGGCTTGAATTTGAAAATGTAGAAAGAGTGGCTGGGGAAACCAAATGGTCATTTTGGAAATTATTTAAATATGCTATTGAAGGAATTGTAGCCTTTACCACAGTGCCTTTAACAATTGCTGGTTTTTTAGGAATGCTTTTCTGCTTCATTGCTTTTATATTTATTTTAATCATCATTATAAAAACAATTATCTTTGGCGATCCGGTAAGTGGTTGGCCAAGTCTTGCATGTATCATTATCTTTGTCAGTGGTGTCCAATTATTTTTCCTAGGTATATTAGGAGAATACATTGCTAAAATGTATTTAGAAACAAAAAAAAGACCTATTTATATTGTAAAAGAAACAGAGGAAGAAAAGAAATGAAAGATTTTATAAAAAAATATAAGTCTGTCTTAATATATTCTTTTCTCTTTTTTATTCTTGCATATAGCATTAAAATCTTTACCTATAGTTATGGAATAGATACAGAAATGTATATTATCAATAAAAAAGCAATGTTAGACTCATGGTTAATCATTAATCGTTTTTCGTTAGTTTTTTTAAAATATTTACTTAGTTGGTTACCTTTTTCTATTTTTTGGACAAATCTATTTACTGTAATTTTCTTTTATTTAGGAAGTGTGGTATGTTTTTATACATTTACCAAAAATAAAAAAATTGTTTCATCTAAAAAACAAGCATTCTTTTTCTTAACTTTTTTAGCGACAAGTTGTATCTTTTTAGAACAATTTCAATTTACTTTACAAAGTTTAGAAGTAGCGTTTACCTTTTTCTTATTTGAAATCGGAATGCTTTATTTAGAAAAATATATATTTGAAAAAAAAGTAAAATATAGTATCATTACAATTTTAATTGTCACATTTTCCATTGGTTGCTATCAAAGTTTCGCGCCAATGTATCTGGCTCAAGGAATCATTTATTTATTCCTATATAGTACGGAAAAAAGAGAAAATAAAGAATTACTTTTTATGTTTGTAAAAGAAATTTTCTTTCTTATTGTAGCTTTAATATTGTATGTATTAATAAGTAAAATAACATTAAACTATTTTCATTTAGAAAAAGGCTCTTATTTAACAAATCAAATTGGTTGGTTTACTAATCCATGGAGTATAAATATAAAAAATATCATAAAAGATGGAATACGATTCTATTTTGGCTTCTTTTTTAAATATCCTAGTTTTTCATTAATTCATACAGTTATATTTGTATATATAATAAAAGAGTGTTTTATCAGATTAAAAGAAAAAGATTATCAACATATAATATTATTACTCAGTATTTTTGTATCTCCTTTAATTTTAACAATTATTTTAGGAAATATAGAACCGATTCGTTCTGATTTAGCCTTAGGAATTGTAATATCTTTTGGAGCAAGTTATTTTTTGAAAGAAAAAAAGATATATATATTTACAATTTGTTTATTAATTAGCTTAGGAACAATGTTATATTATCAATATAGTGATTTAAAAAGATATCAAAATGATAAACAAATGGCTTATGAAATATATGACCAAGTAAAAAATGAAGTAAGTGATAAACCTTTACTATTTATTGGCGTTCAAGATAGTGATAAAGAAGGCAAAATTTTAAAAAGTGAAGTAATTGGTCGTTCTTTCTTTGATTACTGGGGACATAATGATCGAATTGTAACATTTATGAACTCATTAGGACTAGAAGTAACCACAGATACAAACTATATAGAAGAAGGAACAAACTTAATGAAAGACAAACCAAGTTATCCACATAAAGATTCCATACTAATTACAGAAAAATATGTGGTAGTAAAATTATCTTGAACTTTCATGATAAAAAATGATACACTATGTATATAAGTAGGGTGGTAAGATGGCTAGAAGAAAAAAGAAAAATTATAGTGTACAAAATTCCATATTAGTATTAATTATTTTACTATTACTTTTTTCTGCTCAAGAAGATATTTTTAAATTTGTAAATCGAATCATATATAATCAAGAACCAAGTTATGCACTAGAATCAATTCCTGAATATAGTGGAAAAAATTATGTTGTAATAAATGATAACAAACCAAATTTTAATTTAGAAGAGTTATCCACCGAGAAATCTTTCGAAAAATATAGCAACTTAGATAGTTTAGGTAGATGTGGTGTTGCTATGGCAAATGTCGGTATCGATTTAATGCCTACCGAAGAACGTGGAAGTATTGGCATGATAAAACCAAGTGGTTGGCATACCATTCGTTATGAGAATGTCGATGGAAAATACTTATATAATCGTTGTCATTTAATCGGTTATCAACTTACTGGTGAAAATGCCAATGATAAAAACTTAATTACTTGTACAAGACAAATGAATACCGAAGGAATGTTGCCATTTGAAAATCAAGTCGCAGATTATGTAAAAGAAACAAAAAATCATGTATTGTACCGAGTAACACCTATTTTTTATGGTTCTAATTTACTCGCGAATGGTGTGGAAATGGAAGCATATTCCATCGAAGATAATGGAGAAGGAATATCTTTTCATGTATTTGTATATAACGTTCAAGAGGATATTGAAATCAATTATGAAAATGGAGATAGTCATTTAAAATGAAGTCTCTTTTTTTTAAATTTTTACAAAAATGTGAAAAATCATACATAAAAACCACACAAAAATGTGATAAAATATGTCAAAATGTTTACAAAAATGTGATAAAATATGTCAAAAAGTTTACAAAAGTGTGATAAACTATAAAAAAGGAGATGATTAGTTATGGAAAGATTTATTATGAAAGAGTTAATAAAGTGGAAAAATAGCGAAGACCGAAAGCCTTTAATTTTAAAAGGAGCAAGACAAGTTGGAAAAACATATATTTTAAAAGAATTTGGTGAAAAAAATTATGAAAATGTTGCTTACTTTAATTTTGATTATGATGAAGGTTTAAAAGAATTATTTCAAAATACCAAAAGTCCTAACAGATT